>JAAEPA010000283.1 GCA_024222475.1 Gammaproteobacteria bacterium
AGCCTTAGCTCTTACCGAACAACGGTGGGATCAATTCTGGAGTAAAATTAATCAATATGGGTTCCCGGTAGTCGCGTAAATGGCACATTATTGAGAGGTCACACCCCCAAGCCTTGGAACGGAAAAACTGCAACAGGCTGTGATAACCGTTGACATCTAGAACCCAGAACCGGCACCAGGAGCTCACCCCCACCATTTCGGCGCTCGCGAGAAAGCCCAAGACGACCATGGCAAACTTCAGCCAGATGCGACGATGCGAGAAAAGGCTACGAAAACCACCTAAAGCATGATATAGATAATGGCGCATAAAACCTCTTGGGTAGATGAGTTGGCTGGTATCAACTTATTCTACGCGGGGGGGGTTATGCCTGTTTATCTCCTTTGAAGGGCTTACTGATAACGATGATTATCGGCTATCAATTCTCAACTCTTTTTGAGCCTCTTTGCACCAGAAATTTACGACTCACGAGGTAACATGGGGGTGCGTAAAAAAGAAAGTGCTCGGATTAAAGAAGTCTATTTTGCAGTCAAAGAGGACCACTGCCTGGGTCATAACGAGCCGGTCAAGCAGACTGTAGGCCAATACCGAACCGAGCAGGGTGTTGACGTCTATGATGAGATGAATCGCCAGTGGCGTGACATCGTCATCAAGAAACGAAGCAGCGGACCCACCGTAGGCAAGCCATCGGAGCGCAGCCTGCAGCTCTTCGACATGTGCAGTTATGACATGGACAGTTTCAGGGCGTTTGTCAGGAGTAAGGGATTTACTGAAATCTGCGATCTAGATGAGGGTTTATTGAATGAACTGGCTGTCGATGAGGACAAATTACTGCAATTCAGTTTTCGTTTTATGAAACAAGTGCTGTTCGGTGAGCGTACGATTCCCCTGAAGGAAAAGGCCAGAGAGCAACGCATAGACCAACGCAAATCCGTTTGGTTGGAACGACGGAATACCGAGATCGAGAAATCACGAGAGGATCTGGGGAAGCGGATGTATGATGAGTAATGGGAGAGAGTAATCCTGTATTTATACTTGGTCTGGATAACCTGAATTCAAGTAATTATTGCGTACATGTTCCTAAAAGGCCTTACTCGGACCGCTCAGTGGTCGTCACCGGTGGAATTCAACGGGCTTGAGGCCATATGTCATAATTCACTTCGTTACCGGTTATATAGGTAGCGCCATAGGTTGGACTGAGGCACGAAATCCAACATCTTCAGCTGCGCTTCCTGGGTGTGCGTTGCCTGATTTTAATCACTCACCGGGTGCGTCGGCCACCTACGGTGCTTGTAACCATTGGAACGTATCAGATATGAATCTAGAAGAGATCCTCGACTGCCTGTCGGTCTATGACGGTAAATACAAGCGTGAGTGTATGGAGGCTGCCCTGCAGCATCAAGAAGAGATTACACCCCGGCTATTGGGCTTGCTCGATGAGGTGCTGGCACAACCAGAAGCTTATGCAGAAAGAGAAAATTATCACGGCCATTTTTATGCCGTAATCCTACTGGCCTATTTTAAGGAGACTCGCGCTCACCAGCGTATCATCGACTTATTCAGCTTTCCCTACGAGCTGACCGAGGCGCTGTTTGGAGACATGAAGACCGAGACGCTACCAGCGCTGCTCTATCAAACCTGCGGCGGAAATTTCGATCGTATCCGAGCGATGATCTCAAACCTTGAAGCGGACGAGTTCTGCCGTTCCTCGGCAGCCGGCGCCCTTGGCTTTGGCGTAGCAGATGGGCAGCTTACACGCAAAGAGACCCTGGATTTCTTGACCGGTTTTTTGAAACACCAGGAAACCGGGCCTCTGAGTAATTTTCCGGGCTTGATCGCAAACACCCTATATGACTTGTACCCGGATGGATACATGGAGGTGATTGAGAGTGCTTATAAAAAAGGCATGATCGACTCTTTTATGATTCGCCTGGAGGATTTTCAAGAGAGATTGGACCTCGGATTGGAATCCGCTCTACAAAAACTGCGTGCCGACTATAAAAGGCGAATTTTGGACGATGTGCATGGCTATTTGGAGAGCTGGGCCTGTTTCCGCCGCGATGAGCGCGGTATAGACATCTTTGACCATGCTAGGTCCAGATCGTCGCCACTGGAAGCTCGGTTAAACCCCGATTGGAACCCAGGGGACACGCCATCGCCTCGATCAAGGACACCGAAGGAGGCGCACAAAGACAAGAAGAGGAAACGCAAGATGGCGCGATCGTCACGCCGCAAGAACCGTAAGCGGAAAAGGAAATAAACCGTAAGGAATGCGAACGAAATAACTTCCCTAACTGGCGCCGCACGATTGTTTGTATTCAAGGCGTGACAACAGGCGCATAGCCCTAGGAGGCTGTCCGAGAATGGACCAACCTACTGCGGACAAGTCTGGCTGGCCGGATTTCCCGTTCATTTTCGTTAAATATGCTCAATATTCGCCTCAAATGAATGAAATATCCGACTCAGCCAGCTTTGCCCTCGCTACGGTCGCCATTTTCGGACAGCCTCCTAGGTGTAGAAGTCGGCGCTAATGCCGAGGATGCTGCCCTAAAGGCCCGTTATCACTTTGGCCGCCATTGGGATGTGGAAGCTTCACCAGGCGTCGGCAGCAGTTCGCTCGATGTGATGTTCAACATCGATATTAAGTAAGCCCTATTGCGACAGCTCCTATTAATCTGAGCTGGATTATACCCCGCGATGACCAAAGGGCAGATATGCTGCCTAAATCCTGAAAATAATCACGCCTAATGGGTAGATTCTATAGGTTTATTTAGTGATTATACTTATGATGGATTTTCCGGCACGCAGGGTGCGTCGAGCTTGTTGCAGAGCAAGACCGAATACGCAAGGCAAAATGTCTTCTATGGTTTCCATGTTCTATGCGGCAAAGGCGGTGTGTTAAGGGGTCTAAAAACTCATCCGTCATAGGGGGTATTGGTCTGATGAATTAGCGCACTTATCTTTTTACGCTTGTTCTGCAGTGCTCATGACAATCACCATTACCATTCTATTTCTTTCTTGCCGAGCTAGTTCATGATTATAATGTTGCATATTGCCAGTTCGAACCGCTCTGGGTTTGATCAGCCCATGCGATGTACAAAGAACGGATATGCTATCTTATATATTCATGACGTACGCTATTCACAATAAAGACATAGCTCTCAGAAAGCCTCCTAGGGCTTCGATGCCGATAAGTTGATAATAGATGGAAGATGAGAATGAAATATGATTTGACAGGCGTTTCTGTACCGCAAAAGTGTCCTGCAATATTCATAGCTTCTATAATATTAATACTTAGATCTAACATTTCATGTAAGTCGCTGATGCGGACTACTTTCTCATCCATACGCAGGGGTGTCATTCTGTTACCGGTCCTGCTGCTCTCGAGTCTTCCCCAGTACACTATTGCTCAAGAGGTCATCGTTAATCCCAATCTATCCTCTGAGGGGATCAGGCTGAATGCACTTCGTGCTATCTTTAGCATGCGGCTTCGAAGTTGGCCGGACGGCACGCCCGTGCATGTATTTGTAATGGAGGATGAGGCCAGGGTGCACGTTAGCTTCACAAAAAAGAAACTCGATGTCTTCCCTCACCAGTTACGTTATTTTTGGGATAGATTGGTGTACTCTGGAACCGGTCAGGCTCCCACTACGGTCGACTCGGAGAAGGAAATGCTGAAGATGGTGGCGGCTACTCCGGGCGCCATCGGCTATCTGACTGAGGGGATGATAGACGATACTGTCCATGTTCTGGGTCTTGAATAGCAATGAATGTCGAGGTTTGTAGGTAGGATGTTCAATATACTGAATACCGCGGACTGTCGGGGTATGGCGATGAGGTTTGTGTTCATCTTGTCGCTGGTCGCCTGTCAGCCGGGATACGCTGAGTTTGCTCTCCCGAATTCGGTGCAGATTCATGGTTTTGCCTCACTGGGATACTTCAATACCTCAGAGAATAACTTCTTTGGGGATACCAAGGGTAATGGGGATGTAGATTTTTGGGAATTAGGCATCAACGGTTCGTGGCGGGCCCGGCCCGATTTGCAGTTGTCCCTGCAAGTGGTCTCGCGGAAGGCTGGAAAAACCGACGATGGTGATCCGAGGATAGATTACGGATTCGTGGATTACAGCTTTTTATCCGACCTCGAAAATCTTTGGGGGCTACGTTTAGGGCGGGTCGTAAATCCCTTCGGCCTGTATAACGATACCCGGGATATGCCATTTACCCGGCCTAGTATCTTGTTGCCTCAGTCCATCTATTTCGATGCCAATCGCCAGTTTGCACTATCTGGTGATGGTGGGCAGCTATATGGGGAACGCCGAGCTGAATTCGGGGATATCTATGCGCAGTTCAATGTATTTCAACCACGAGTCGATGATCCAGATCTGCTAAATAGCATTACCTCGGGATTCGGTGGTGATCTTGAAGGTGACCTTTCCTGGGTTGGACGCCTAGTCTATGAGAAGGATGGCGGCAAACTCAGGTTAGCGATTACCGCTGCGCAATTGAATGCGGACATAGATCCAAAGGGGATGGTCGCTCCGATTGCACGCAAATTTAGATTTGAACCTCTGGTTCTATCTGCACAATATAATGCTGAACGGTGGAGCTTGACGGGTGAGTATGCGCGGCGTGAGGCGAATTTTAAGGACTTTGTTTTGCCCATGCAGGATCTCAAAAGGGTAGGCGAAAGCTATTATATGCAGTTTAGCTATCGGTTGGCTGCTCGTTGGGAGGCGATGTTGCGCTATGATGTACTGTTCTGGGACAGAGACGATCGGGATGGGAAAAAGACTGAAGCCGCAACCGGGGGCCTCGTCCCTGCGCATAGCAAGTTTGCAAAGGACTTTACCGTGGGTTTGCGCTGGGATGTCGCACCCTCATTCATGGTGAGATTGGAATATCACAACGTCAATGGTACGGGCTGGCTATCGGGATTAGAAAACCCGGGAGAGACAGAGCAATATTGGGATATGTTTGCACTCCTTGCCGCCTATCGGTTTTAACCTCACGGCTTCGACAGCCTACTGCTATACCCATAATGTAAAAAGGTTGAGTTATTGTTGATCCATTTTTTATCGGACTTTCGGTTTTCGAGCAGCGACGATACTGATGTTTAAGGACGCAAAAAACCTTTTTCCCCTGTCGGCTTGTTCTAGGTCGTAATGCCAGCGTTGTAGTTCGTGTTGAGTGATAATATTTTGTTCTATAGCCTTTTTTTCCACTTCATCCTGTCTGCTTAGGTATCGTAGCAATTTCAGATCGGTGGCTTGTATGGGAAAGGTTTCTACGATTATCTCGTTTAGCCCCTGTTCCCTAAATATTCGATACAATCGCCGCCCAGAATAACCATTATTTAGAATCTTTTCTGCTCTGAAGCGGGCGAGTCGACGCTCCACTTCTATTTCGGTTGTGTCAATTGAGAGACTGCCCCAGTCACTATCAACTACCACAATCCAGCCTTTAGGCTTTACCACTCGCACCATTTCACTCAAGGCCTGTTCGGGATCCAGCAAGTGCATGAACAGTCGCTCACTCCGAGAAGTATCAAATTGATCCGACTCAAATTCAAGTGCACCTGCCTCAGATATACGGTGTTCAACATAGCCGTTTAGACCGAGTTTTATTGCATATGCATCTGCTCTGGAAACCATTTCCGGGTCCTGGTCGATACCGATAACATATCCGGTCTCCCCTACTAGCTGGGCGATTTCTATGGTGTCTATACCCGGCCCACAACCCACGTCCAGTATCGTCTGTCCTGGCTCAATACGCATCAATTCATAGCTGCGATGCTTTATCGGCTCGAGTAGCTTGGCGGCTGTATTTAAATATTGGGCGTCTACATAACCCTTATTTTTTTGCATCTTGATTGATATTTATCAAAAGAGGGTTTATACCCAACGGTCATGGGTATATATAGGAGGTTAGTATATCTCCCTTCGGGGCTGTCAAAAAAGTCTCCTCGCAGCTTGGTTTTAAGCAGCGTACCCCAGCAAAATCAACAGCTGGTCTAGTTATGATAGGTTAAACACAGCGACATTGTTGGTCTTACAATACGCTCGTAATCGGTAGGGGGGTAGCGGGACAGCTATCGGCTGTATGGCCGGTCAATCTGGTTTCTTATCCGTAACGGGCTTGTTTCAAGATTATTATCAAATTAAGCTGTCAACTGGACTACCCTATCGTCCGTATCCTGTGTTGGGTTGGGCAAGACATTTTTTGCGTATGTCTAAGAAGCACGCTACAAGTGACACTCAATATCGTTTGTTTTTTAAATGGAGTACTATTCCTCATGGACAGAGAAAAGATCATTAGTTCGTATAAACAATATTTTAACGTTACCTATGCAACGACTAAAGAGCAGCGCATGCATGCGTATCATATACGGTATCAAGTTTATTGTAAGGAGTTTAAGTACGAGCGAGAAGAAAGTTGTCCGGACCAATTGGAGCAGGATGAGTACGATGACCAGTCTTTTCATTGTTTACTAATCCATAAACCCAGTGAAACGGTTGCCGGCTGTGTTCGTTTGATAAAGCCTAGTCCGAAGGGGGAAATCTCTGGGTTGCCGTTCGAGCACTGTTGCCTCGAAGCAGTAGATAAACAAAAGATGGATGTCAGCAGGCTTGAGCGTAGCAGTTTTGGAGAAATTTCACGGTTAGCCGTTCTTCCTGCTTTCCGACGGCGGAAGGCCGATGGGAAAAGTCCGATAAGTATTCCGGATCGTCAGAAACTTATTGCCAGTGGTCGTGATGCCTTTCCGTTGATCTCCATTATTCTATCGTTGGGAATTCTTTCCATGTTATTGAATAGCGGTCTTAAATACGGTTTTGCTATGATGGAGCCGCGACTGACGAGAATGCTTAGGCGATATGGCATCATATTTTCTCAGATAGGGGATGTAGTCAATTACCATGGAATGCGAGGGCCGTTTGTGATTGATCGGGAAGTGATCCTACTGAATCTATCTCCAGAGCTCCATGAGTTGATGGGGGCTATAGACAGTGAGCTGCAAAGTAGCCTTAAATCTAAAAAGCTATAATCAAGGTTCTGCAAGTGATTGTGCTCAGCTAGCATAAGCTATTGATCCATATGGCGATATTTTCCTCTTCGAGAGTCACGATAAGGATTCTATCCTTAGGATCGTTAACGGTGATTCCGCGTGCTACTGCCCCGCTCGGTCTCAAATTCGATTTACGAATCAATGTTTCGCACTCTACAAGCGCAATCACTTGCAGGATCTAGGTATAAATCAGCGGCGATCATTCGCTGCTACTATTCTTTCAGCTGATGAATGATCGTTCAGTGAGTATGCAAACAGATCGGATCAACCAGAGATCCCCACGCATGCTAAGCCTCAAATGGAAGGCGATAATTCTCACTAGTGTAGTATTGATCATCATTACCGTGTCTTTCTCGGTCCTTAGTTATTTAAATCAGGTCTCTCAGTTCAGGGAACAACGCTCAATTATCAAACACCGCCAAGAGCAAGAGCTCAATGGTTTGATCGATCAATCGTTAGTCCGGTTGCAGCATCTTTCCGAACTCATTCAGAAACTCAAGGGAGTACCCTCGGCCCTGTTGGCGGGAGAGCCACCTCAATTGCATTCCGCCTTTAACAGGCATTGGACGGATTTACAGATTCAATTTGGTCTGGATGTCGGGCAGATATACGATGCCAACAATCAACTCCTGGCCGCCTGGGGTCGTTCGGGGATGCCTGAGAAGTCCGATACTGTCACATCAGAATGGGCCAGGCAGTCCAACCATGATGAGCGTCCGGTAACCGCCCTTGATTGTAAGGCCGATTGTGAATTGTATGCAGTATCGCCAATCCTGATGCAAGGTCGACATATCGGGGCGGTACTACTGGGTAGTCCGCTAACGGATATCGTGCTGAGTTTCAAACAGATTTCAGGTGCGGATATCGGTTTAATCGTTAATGATGACAATGGGGTGGCCGACTGGGGGGGCAAACGGGGATTGCCTTTATGGCAGGCTCATATCTCAGCACTGACGAGTTGGGAGCAGAATCTGGATCTGTTGCGCAGTGTATCCAAGCAATACCCACACAAGCGTGATCTAGCCGAGGGAATAACCGCTGAATTCGATGGACGGCACTTTGAGGTAACAGTGTTGCCGGTACAGTATTCCGGTTATGAAACGCAAGGCCATTTTGTGGTCATCTCGGATATTACCCAACCTCTGGCCAATATCGAGGCCGCCATTCGAGATAATCTATTGCTTGGCATACTGGGCTTGGTGGTATCGGAACTGCTGCTGCTGGCATTGGTCTCCACGCCCATGAATCGGCTTCGTCTCACGGCTGAAACCCTGCCGTTGCTTGGGGTGGGGGAGTTTGAACGCGTCCGCAGATCAATACGGGGGCGCACCCGTACACTGAGGTTTCGTGACGAGGTTGATATCCTGGATGAGACCGCCATCGAGCTGTCCAATCGTCTGGAAAGCCTAGAAAACGATGTCAGAGAACGAACTCGTGCCTTGAATGATCGGATGCAAGAGCTTAGAGAGGAACGAGATTTTATCCACCACCTGCTGAATACTGCTCAGGTTATTATTCTTACTCAGGATGAAAACCAAAACATTCGCATGTTTAATCACTATGGCGAACTGCTCAGTGGTTTTAACCGGGATGAAGTGGTGGACATCAAGACTTTTTTTAGTTTCACTGATGCCGATGATTATTTGACCGATGCGTCTTCAGGTCTGGATGAATTGGCTCAAGCCGCTCGCGAACAATATCGGCATGAATCCAAGTTGGTGTGTCGGGATGGCTCGAACCGTGATATTGCCTGGTTGCATTCGCGACTCGGTGCCAACGGAAACGGAAAACCGATTGTATTATCCATCGGCTTGGATGTGACAGAACAGAAGCAGGCTGAACAGCGCTTATCCTGGATGGCTGACCATGATTCTCTGACGCGGCTGTATAATCGACGCCGTTTTCAGAAGGAGCTGGATCGTGCACTTGCAGAATCACAGCGTTACGATAATGAAGGCGCCCTGCTTTTCTTTGACCTCGACGAGTTCAAGTACATCAATGACACCAGTGGTCATCAGGCCGGTGATATGTTGCTCAAGGTCGTGGCCAATACCTTGTCTCGTTTAGTTAGGGAGACCGATATCGTCGGTCGCTTGGGAGGGGATGAATTCGGGGTGCTGATCAGCCAGACCAATGAGGATGGGGCGCTCAAGGCGGCACAAAAACTCAGTGACGCGTTATGCGCAATACATCTTCCCGCAGGAGACGTATCGTTCAGGATCTCGGTGAGTACGGGTATTGCACTGTTTCCTCATCATGGAGCGGATGTACAGGAGTTGCTGGCGAATGCCGATATGGCGATGTATCAAGCAAAGGAAGGGGCGCATGACCGCTGGCATCTATTCTCAGCCACGGACCCTGTGCGAGAGCGGATGCGTGCCCATGTGTATTGGAAGGATCGTGTCGAAGAGGCCTTGGCTGAAGATCGCTTTGTACTTCATTATCAACCGATCATGGATCTGCGTACCAACCTTATCACCCATGTCGAGGCGCTGTTGCGCATGGAGGATAAGGAAAATGAGGGCCAATTGGTAAGACCGGACTTGTTTATAGGGCACTGCGAGAGAAGTGGCTTGATTCATGCCATCGACCATATGGTGATGCGTATGGGAATCAAGCAGGTGATAGCGCTGCGGGACGCCGGGCATGATATCCGTGTTTCTATCAACCTGTCCGGGCGAGCCTTCGAGGATCCCGATTTATTGCCTGTCCTATCGGAGCTTCTTACTCTTCAGGATGTGAATCCTAAATTGGTGATATTCGAGATCACCGAGACAGCAGCGGTTACCGACTTCGTTGCGGCACGCAGTTTAATGAATTCCATTCGCCAACTAGGATGCAGCTTTGCACTGGACGATTTCGGCGCCGGCTTTTCTTCGTTGCGCTATCTAAATCAATTGCCTGCTGACTATGTCAAAATCGATGGTTCCTTTATTCGTGACCTATCCAACAACCGAGACAAGCAAATCCTGGTGCAGGCGATCACCGATGTCGCTAAGGGATTTGGTAAAAAGACCATCGCCGAATTCGTAGAGGGAAGCGATGTAATACGTCTGCTCAAGTCCATTGGCGTCGATTACGGTCAGGGCTATTGCATTGGAAGGCCGGTCTGCTCGGAGGATTTATTTGCAATGCTTAGATCGAGCGAAGAAAAAAAGACGGCTTGAGGGCGGGAGAAGGAATACTACCGAAATAACTTCCCTATCTGGTTTGCTTTATCGCTCGTATTCGGCATTGTGACAGCAGTGACATAGCTGGGGTTATGCGCCTGTTGTCATGCCTTGAATACGAATGACCATTCGACGCCAGTTAGGGAAGTCTGTCATCCGCATTTCTTAGCGAAGATACTCTGGTTTCATTGCCGAGGTCTGGTCTAAAATTCAGATCAGATCAGATCACGATCATGCTATCGTTGCAGCAATCCGTCCAGTGACTTACCCAGTTCTTTCTGCAGTGCTTCTTTACCCTTCTGCTTGGCTTGATCAATGGCCCACTGGGTGGCAAGTTTGGTGGAAGCCTGGACTGCCTGGTCCACTAGCTGCCGGGTGATTTCCTCAGCAATTTTTGCCGGTGTTGCTCCACCCTGACTCTTGCCCAGATCATGCATCTGAATCCGGGGCAGCTTGGCCTCAAGTTGCTTATCGGGTTTGAGGTCGCTTTTGGCACTGATGTGCCCGCCTTCGAACAGCACCTTGTTGATGATCAGCTTGATGGGTTCGCCGGAAGGTTCCCCGGCCGCCTCGGCCTTGGGTTTTTCTTTTGTACCCTGCTGGTTGGCCTCCATTCTCTTTTTCAGTACATCCAGGTTGGACTCGTTTTTATCATTGACCTCGAAAAAGACTTCCGGGCGGCGGATGAGGATTTCGTTAATGACAATGGGATTGTTGCTGATTGTGGCCAGGTCCAGATCCACGGCGATCTCGTTTAGCGTAAAAACGTTGGGGTCCGAAAAGCCGGGTGGGTTGTTGATACTCAAACCCTCGATGGCTGCCTTACCTTCGGTAAGTGCCAGCTTCACCCCGGATACCTTGACCGGCGTTTGCATCGCTTCGGTACCGGTTTCTTCGATGATTTCCGCTACGATGACATCGAGGTTGGCCCATACACGCCATATCACAATGCCAATCGCAACGACTACCGCTAGACCACCTATCAATAAAACCTTTTTCATGCTGTTCCCTGATTAGTTGAGGAGAATTAGTACTATTCTGTTATGTTCGGCGGATCTAGATCCTCTAAGGGTTCATCGTCGTTTTCTGCTGCCTTGGTCATCCATCGCTTGAGCATATCGCTGTGTTTCAGCGTGTCCGCGACATATTCTGCGGCGATATGGCGCACGTTTTTATCGGGCGATTCGCGGGCCACTTGTGCATAAAATTCACTGCCACGGTTTACATTGTATAAAGCCACTTCCAGCGCTTGCCGGGTACTCATTAGGTAGTGGAACTTATCACTGCATGGTGTTTCCGGGCTTTGCGGGCAGGTCCAGTTGAACTCCCATGGTGGAATCTCGGGAAGATCGATGTCTTCGGTGCGCCGAGACACCTCTTCTACTCGTTGTTCCGCATACTGTGCCATTTTCTGAAATAACTCAGACACCTCCAGGTTATTATGGACTTCCATGCAATCGGCCATGTCCTGATAGCGCTCCGCCGATTCGCATTCGAGCATGTAGGCATAGGCGAAAAACATCGCTATGTTGTCGATCGTTTTCGGGTCCTTGTCATTCACACTACAAACTCCCGTTCGATGTTATTCAAGCTGGTGCTTACTCGATTGGCTGGCTGCCAAACGGGCAAGTGTCGCGAGTAGATGAGACCAGTAGACATCCCACTGTCGGCCTGGATTCGCTGTGCTGCCTGCGCTGGATCAGAAGTGGATTCGACCGAGAATTTACTGACAATATTTTTCCATTCCCGCTGTTCAGGGCGAAACGTGAGACAGGGGCTCAGGATTTGGATCAGGGCAAATCCGGGATGCTCGATCGCCTGTACCAGCAGATGCGTACTGCCGTTGGGGTCGCCTGAGAAGCCACGGGCAATAAAGGTGGCACCGGCCGCCAGTGCGATGGCCGCGGGCTGAAAGGGGCGAATACCAGTACCCTTGGGAGTCATCTTACTGCTGGCCCAATCGGGGGCAGTGGTGGGCGAGGCTTGACCTTTTGTCATTCCGTAGACTTCATTGTCCATCACGATGTAAGTCATATCCATGTTTCGACGGCAGGCGTGCAGAAAGTGATTGCCACCAATGGAAAAACCGTCGCCATCACCCCCGGCGACCAGCACCGTGAGATCCGCGCGGACCGCTTTGAGCCCTGAGGCCAACGCCAGGGCCCTGCCATGGATACCGTGAAATCCATAGACCTGTGCATAGGCTGGAATTCGCGAAGAACATCCAATACCCGACACCAATGCAACCTGTTCACGTGGCAGGGCAAGGTGTGCCAAGGCCTTAGTCAAGGCGCTCAATACCGCAAAATGCCCACAGCCCGGGCACCACACGGGTTTGATATCAGATTTATAATGCTTGGGTCTTGGTTTCAATTTCTGAGTCAAGGTGCTCATCTCCAATATATCGCTTGAAAGCCGCAACGATTTCTGCTGGACGAATGGGTAATGGCCCGGGGCGTGCCAATTTCCCTGCACCCTTTGGCAGGATATCGTGAGAACAAAGATAGTGATAAAGTTGGGCAGAATGGTTTTGCTCGACCACCATGATCGAACAAACCCCCGCCAGTGAATCGGTAAGTAAACTTTTTTGCAATGGCGCCAACAGACGCAGCGCAATGACACGTACGCCGGTGCCCTCGGCTTGCAAACGTGCCGCTGCCTCGAGACAGGCCCCAGAGCTAGAGCCCCAGGTGATTATCGCCGCATCCCCGTGGCCAACGATTTCTGCCCAATGCGCGCTAAAATCGAATTTTTTGAGCTTTCCTTGGTGTTTATTCAACTGCTGCAAATGATCCGCTGCGGTGCTCGAAGGCGTTCCTCGATCGTTGTGCTCCAGGCCATCCGCCGTATAGATGCACCCAGCCGTACCAGGTAACACCATGGGCGAGATGTCATCCTCGGTCGCTACGTAACGCCGATATTCCTCGGTGCTGGTCTGAGCCGTCTTTCGCGAGTGCGGGAACTCCACGGCTTGCGGCACCGGGATCACCGCCCGAGATTGGCCCAGAGATTGATCGGAGAGTACAATCGCCGCGGTCTGTAAATACTCCGCCAGATGCACTGCCCATTGGGTAGTCAATGCACAATCGCCAATATTCAGCGCTGCAAGTACGAGATGGGGTGCATCTCCGTGTAGGCCGTAGAGGGCGATATTGAGGTCAGACTGCTCCGTCTTGGTTGGTATACCCGTCGAAGGCCCGCCACGCATCACGTTGGCGACCACAATAGGTGATTCACTGGCCACGGCCAAGCCTAATCCCTCCATCATTAAACTGAGCCCCGGGCCGGAAGTGGCGGTCAATGAGGGCACTCCGCCAAAAGAGGCACCAATCAACATATTGACCGATGCCAGCTCGTCTTCGGCCTGTAAGAGCGTGCCACCGCACTGTTCCAGTCTTGGTGCCAGCCACTCTAACATCTCGGTAGCTGGGGTGATGGGGTAGGCAGCCACAAAACGAACCCCGCCACGCAGTGCTCCCAAGCCACTCGCCTCGTTGCCGCTGATATTCCAACGCTGCAGCGCTCTGTCCACCACCGGGAGCGTATGCATAAGCGTTATCGCCTTATCCAATCGATACCCGTGGGCGATGCAGATTTCGGAGGCCTGGAGCAGTTTTTCGGTCTTTCCCGATAGCCCTTTTCTTGCCGTCTTGGCCACTGCATCGAGCGAGAGGCCTACCAGGTCGGCGAGCACACCGAGACCGATCATGTTGGGGCGTCCCTCGGGGATTTCCTTGGCGAGCTGTTTTAGGGGCACATCCATCACTCGGGCGCCACTCGCGGAAATGGCAGCGGGGATATCACCTGCGGCAGGGTCCCTAATAATCAGACTATTTGCGTCTAGGGGAAGTTCTTCGGCAAAGCGGGTCATGTTTCGCCAATCGAGCGCGAGCAGGACGTCAAAGCGCTCGGCCATGCAATGGACCGGAAGGGTTGCAATACGCAGCATCGCTGCTGACTCTCCTCCGCGGATCTGCGGCCCCGAGGAGCGGCTCATTAACCCAAACATCCCTGCTCGGGCAGCTGCTGCCAACAGGATATGCCCCGCAGTAACTACTCCACTGCCACCCGATCCAGTGATGGCTACAGAGATGGAGCTGGATTCATTATTACTCATAGACGGTAAGAAGCATATTAGGGATGTTGCTGGGTGTTGTGCGAATGCTGCTCATGTCCTTCATGCTCGCCGTGTTGATGGTGTGCATGCGGCAGAAGCAAGCCAACGAGGCCAAAGGTGATGATCAGTATCCCTGCGGTGCGTCTGATCCAGTTTTTTCGTACCAAAGAGCCTAGCCATCTGGCGGCCCCTCCCATCAGCAGCAACATGGGCAAGGTGCCCAGGCCAAAGGCCACCATGATCTGCGTACCCCTTAGGGCGTCACCTGCCATCATGGCCCAGACCAGTACGGAATAGACCATGCCGCAAGGCAGCCAGCCCCATACCAGGCCCAGTCCCAGGGCTTGTCCTACACTTTTGATGGGGAGGAACCTTTTCCCTAGGGGTTCGATTTTTCGCCACAGATGGGTTCCCGCGCGTTCCAACGGGGCTAGAACCTTGGTCCAGCCGATCAGATAGATGCCCAGGGCAATCATGAACAGGCCTGACAACCATTGGCTGATCCAACCAGTAATGCCGATATCGCCCAGCGCGTAGAATTGTTGGCCTAGGCTGCCGAGTATCATCCCGGCTACGGCGTAGCTGCTGATTCGGCCAATATTATAGGCCAGCAAATAGGCCAGCATTGCAGCCGCGGAATTCCTGGTGGCTGGTGGAAGCCCCAGGGTCAGGGCGCCTACGATCCCGCCGCACATGCCGATACAGTGTACCGACCCCAACAGGCCGACCAGGAATGCAGCAAGTGCAGTAATTTGATCTGGCATCAGGGTGAAATATTTGAAAAAGGGAGGCTGATCATTCTGCGTTACAGTGGTAGAGAAAACCTCGGTATTCTGATCGATTTGAGGAAAATGAAGAATCAGCGCATATGGCCAAGGCGTACCGAGGTTTCCCGTGGCAGTTCCACGCGAGCGGCAAGACGCCAATCCCGTGGTTCAGATTCGATAAGCAGGTGCCAGTTGCTCGTTGCGAGGGTGGGCAGCTTACCTAGATAGCCGCCATCACCGTGTTTCTCGAGGATGATGCTGTAATCCAGATCGGCCAGGGTCGGGTGCAGTAGTTGCATTCGAAGTGTTTCATGTGTCAAGGCTAGTTCATCACCCTGGAGTTGCACGTGAACTTTCCTGCCAACCGGGTCGAAACGTACCACGGCGGCAAGACCGAATTCCATGGCCTGTTGGTCGCGGGCCAGGGTTCGATTGATTGCCAGCCCTTGTTTGTAGTAATCGTCGACTACCAAGGCGTCCGTATTGGTGATAGCAATGAACAGGGTAACCAGACCACCGATCACCGCGGACAGTGGCACGGAGATCAGAAACCAGGGCCAGAATTGTCGGTGCCAGGGTTTGGGTAGGGGGATGCCGTTTTCCATAGTGAGCATTTAGGTAGCATTCCTTGGTTAGCGAACCATGGGTCCGAGGAATCTTGCAGGTTCGATTTGAGTGATATCTTCTCGGTCCAGGGCGGTAATTCGGAAATGGATCTGGTTGCTCATCTTATTGAGATTGACCGGATCAATCCGTAATGCAATGGGTACATTAAGCACTGTGCCAGGGTTAACATCAAGAGTTCCCCTCTTATTGATCAGCTCCATGCCGTCGAGTCCGGATACCTCAAGTCGGTAGCTATGTTCGACAGTATCTTTGTTGATGATCTTTAGGGTATAGATGTTCTCAACCAAGCCTTCACGGGCCTCTCGATACAGGGTGTTGCGATCACGAATGATATCCAGCTCCAGGGGAACGCGTTGGCTGATGGAATAGATCAGTCCGATACTCATCGCCAGTAACAGGGTAGCATAGATGAATATACGTGGGCGCAAGATGTGGGCCGCCTTACCCTCCTGCATGGCTTTTTCGGTAGTATAGCGAATCAGCCCCTTTGGGTAATTCATTTTTTCCATGATCTGATTGCACACATCGATGCAACCGGCACATCCAATACATTCATATTGCAGGCCATCTCTGATATCGATTCCTGTTGGGCATACCTGTACACACAGACCACAATCTATACAGTCGCCCAATCCTAGGGCGCGATGGTCGGCACGCCGCTTGCGCGAACCCTTGGGTTCCCCGCGTTGCTCGTCATAGGAGATGATGAGGGTGTCATCGTCGAACATAGCGCTCTGGAATCGTGCGTAAGGGCACATATAGATACAAACCTGTTCCCGCATCCAGCCCGCATTTCCGTAGGTGGCAAAGCCGTAGAACAGGATCCAAAAGGTTTGCCATGGCCCCAATCCTAAGCTTGCCGTTTGATTGGCCAACTGATCGATAGGGGTGAAATAAGCCACCAGGGTGAATCCTGTGTACAGTGAAAACAGGATCCATATCGTGTGCTTGCTGCCCTTGATAAATATCTTACGGGGAGTCCAGGGCGCTTGGTCGAGTTTGATCTGCTTGGGGCGATCGCCCTCGATCTTACGCTCGATCCAGAGAAACACCTCGGTCCACACCGTCTGCGGGCAGGCATAGCCGCACCAGAGCCTTCCGGCTAACGCGGTGAAGAAAAACAGTGACAGGCCGGCAATGATCAATAGCACGGCGAGGTAGAAAAAGTCCTGCGGCCAGAAGGTGGTGCCGAAGATATGAAATTGGCGCGCCGGAAGATCCAGCAGCACCGCTTGGCGCCCTTCCCAGCGCAGCCAGGGGAGTCCGTAATAGATACCTAGTAGAACCAAGACTCCAAGTAGGCGGAGATTGGCGAACAGCCCATGAACCTCCCGGGGATGGATCTTTTCATGTCTCGCGTAGAGGTCCTGCTCTAGGGGGGAACCGCTGCTTTTCCCACCATCTGTTGGTCTTCTGTCCATGGGTTAGCCCGGATAGTTTATTAAATTGCGCGATGATCGCGTAGAGATTTGTTTCCACATTAAATTTTTCGAAGGAGCGGCGTATCCACGATTACGGCCGACTGGGCAAAATCCCTTGTGGAAACAAGGATCAAGCGAGGGCAAGTGTAATGTATGAAACATCCGAGTTGGTCCCTGAATGGGGTCAAGTTCGGGGTTTTTCTATTCGTGGGCAAGGCTTATTGAAATAAAGCGCCAGCAGGCAGGATGAAGCGGTCAATAGCCAGATCATGAAAAAACCGAGTGTATAGGCCCCGATGCGCGAGATTTCCGGTCCGCCCATACAGGCGAAAATCTCCGCTGGATCGAATACCGTAAAAAAAATAATGGTCGCTATCCCCGCGGAGAGAAATGATGGCCAGAGAACGGCAATTATGGTTTGAATACGAGGAACCTCGGTATAGGTCTTATCGGGCATATCTCTGGTGTTGAGCGGTTTGTTAAAAACCGAGCTTGGGGTGGGGGCCTAAGCTCGGAAGGCGGGTTATGGTTTGTTTGACAGGCTGTAGATATAGGCGGCGATGAGGTGGGATTTATCCTCACCGAGAAAATCCTGGTGGGCGGGCATAACGCCATTACGGCCATCAGCGATGGTTTTCTTTATGGTCCCAAGTGAGGCGCCGTATAACCAGGCGTCGTCGGTCAGATTGGGTGCCCCCAAGGCCTGGTTACCCTTGCCATCGGGCATGTGGCAGCCGGCACAGATGGCGAATTTAGCCTTACCCGCAGCCACTAAATCGGGATCAGCCTCGCGACCGCTGAGGCTCGCCACATAGGCGGCGACTTGCGCGATGCCTTCATCACCGCCCAGGGCTGCTCCCATGGGAGGCATCGCCCCTTTGCGTCCGTTGAGGATGCTGGTCTTGATCGCTTGTGGTGTGCCGCCATATAGCCAACTGTTGTCGGAAAGGCTCGGGAATCCGGGACCACCCCCAGCATCTGAGCCATGACAGGTCGAACAGTAGTTGATGAACATACGCTGGCCGATGGCCAAGGCGCCGGGGTCCTTGCTTATCACCTCGATGTCTTGGGCGGCATAGCGGGCGAAGATGGGACCGTACTTTTGATTGGCGACCTGCACCTCTTCATCGTACTGACCGGTGGAGGTCCAGTTGAGAACGCCGCTGAAGCTGCCCAGCCCTGGATAAAGGACCAGATAGACGGCCCCGAAGATCAGGCTGATGTAGAACATCCAGCGCCACCAGTTTGGCAGCGGATTATCGAGTTCTTCCAGGGTTCCATCCCACACATGCCCCATGGTTTTGACCTCTTCCTCGCCCCCCTTCTTGGTTGACATCCACAGGACCAGTACGTAACACCCAATGATCCCGAGGATCGTGGGGATGGAGATATACCAAGTCCAGTATTCACTTACGAATTCATTCATTTCGATGTTCCTCGGGGGGGGGGGCGGCCTATCCTCCTCTAAAGGAAGGCGTGCGGCTTCATCAAATGCCCCTTTACGTTTTTTTCTCCAGGCCCAGATGACGATGGCCAGGAATGCGATCAGCAAAACAACCGTTCTCAGGGATTCAAATATACTGATATCCATTTAGATCACCTTCGAGTTTTTATAGCGGTGCCCAGATCCTGCATATAGGCGATGATGGCATCCATCTCGGTCTTGCCTTGCAGGGCTTGGGGGGCGTTTTCGATATGTTCGTCCGTATAGGGGGTACCCAGCATGCGCAGAGCGCGCATCTTGGCCTGTATATCCGAGGGATCAGCGGGGGTTTCCTCCAACCAGGGATAACCGGGCATGATGGATTCCGGTACCACATCGCGTGGGTTCATCAGATGTACGCGATGCCATGCGTCGCTGTAGCGTCCCCCGACCCGGTGCAGATCGGGCCCGGTACGCTTTGAGCCCCACTGAAAGGGTCGGTCATAGACGAATTCGCCAGCGACCGAGTAGTGACCATAGCGCTCGGTTTCGGCGCGAAACGGCCGGATCATCTGTGAATGACAGACATGGCAGCCCTCACGGATATAGATATCCCGGCCAGTCAAGCGTAAGGCATCGTAGGGTTCGAGCCCGGTAACCGCTTGGGTGGTCGAGGGCATGAAATACAGGGGAACGATCTGGACCAGACCGCCCACCATGGCTACCAGTAGGGTGAGAATAATCAGCAGGCCGATATTTTTTTCGACCCGTTCATGAGCATTAGCCATCTTAAAGTCCTTAGTGTGCAGGTTCCGGAATCGCCGTCTCTATGCTGGGAGCGCCGACCGCTGTTTTCCACATGTTATAGGCCATGACGAGTGTCCCGAACAGGAATAGGGCCCCACCGGTGAGGCGTACGATGTAGAAGGGGTGCATGGCCTCTACCGATTCAACGAAGCTGTAGGTCAATGTCCCGTCGGTATTCACCGCCCGCCACATCAATCCTTGCATGATGCCCGACACCCACATCGAGGAGGCATAAAGCACGATCCCGATGGTGGCTGTCCAGAAGTGGATCTCGACCAGTTTGAGACTATAGAGTTCACGTCCGTATAACCGGGGGAAGAGGAAATACAGCATGCCGAAACTCACCAGGGCGTTCCAGCCCAGCGCCCCGGAATGCACATGGCCGATGGTCCAGTCCGTATAATGTGACAGCGAGTTCACCGTCTTGATGGCCATCATGGGGCCCTCGAAGGTAGCCATGCCATAGAACGATACCGAGACGATCAGGAAGCGGATCACCGGGTCGGTGCGAAGCTTTTCCCAGGCCCCGGAGAGTGTCATCACACCGTTGATCATGCCTCCCCAGGAGGGCGCCAGCAGGATCAGTGAGAATACCATCCCCAGGGATTGGACCCAGTCCGGGAGCGCTGTGTAATGCAGGTGATGGGGGCCGGCCCAGATGTAGGTAAACACCAGGGCCCAGAAATGTACGATGGATAGCCGGTAAGAGTAGATCGGCCGATTGGCCTGCTTGGGTATGAAGTAATACATGATTCCCAGGAAGCCCGCGGTCAAGAAGAATCCCACTGCGTTGTGACCATACCACCACTGGACCATGGCATCTTGGACTCCAGCATAGACGGGATAGGACTTAAGGACGCTCACCGGTATCTCGATACTATTAACGACATGAAGCATTGTCACGGCAATGATCAATGCAGCAAAGAACCAGTTGGCGACATAGATGTGCGGGGTCTTGCGTTTCATGATAGTGCCGAAAAAGACGATGGCATAGCTCACCCATACTACGGCGATTGCGATATCGATGGGCCATTCCAGTTCCGCATATTCTTTGCTCTGGCTAAATCCCAGGGGCAGGGTGATGGCGGCCGCTACGATGATGGCTTGCCATCCCCAGAAGGTGAAGGCCGCCAGTTTGTCCGATATCAATCGGACATGGCAGGTGCGTTGCACCACATAATATGATGCGGCAAACAAGGCGGACCCACCGAAGGCGAAAATTACCGCATTGGTATGCAGCGGACGCAGACGGCCGAAGGTCAGCCAGGGGATATCGAAGTTGAGCACTGGCCAGGCCAGCTGGGCGGCGATCAATACGCCCACAGCCATGCCGACGATGGCCCAGACCAGGGTCATGACGGCAAACTGCCGGACGACCTTGTCGTTGTATGTGGTGTGGTCAGACATGGGTCTCTCCCTGGTTTAATGGCAAAGCGTAAGGAATTAATAATATTTTCATGAATTAATGGTCTGAAGGATGGAAATTATCCTTCGGTTAGTAAGGCGGTTGTTAGAGAAACCTATAGGGATGCTGTAAAGGTTGGTTCGAATCCGTAACCCCAGAGAATCGCGGTGGCCGCCAGGGTGGCCACCAGGGTTACCAGCCCGACGGCCAGTACCGCGCTGGAAAACAGAAACCCCTTTTCGGTGGAGACCTCCATCATGATGGGCAATCCGGTGTAGAGTAGATAAACGGTATAAGCCAGAGCCGGCAGGCCCAGCACCATGTTGAGCCAAAGGATGGGGTAGAGCTGGAAGATGCCGATTAGAAACAGCGGAGTTGCCGTATATGAGGCCAACACGATGGCTCGGGCGAAGGGTCGGTCCGCGTCATAGGTGCTTCCCATCCATTTGATCAGTGCCCCGATACTGGCTATGGCGACCAGCATGGCGAAGTAATAAAAGATAGTGATGGGTAGGGCGCTTTCCATGGTTAACTTGACCGGTACACCGGTACCGATACGCCAACCGATCTGGGTGGTGCCTATTAATCCGCAAATTGCCGGGATAGCTGCCAGAAACAGGGTGTGGGTTGCGAAACACTTAGCAATGGAACATTGCTCACGGTGGATCGATTCCCATTCTAATTTGGGGTTGGAAAACAACCCGATAATATGTTTGATAACCACGAAATGACTCCCATTTTCTTGGATCGTTATACTCATGGCAGATGGGATCTCGGAGTGCTTAGCACATCCTAGAGAATCCATCTGCCATGAGTACGCAATCACTCCGGCTAAACGTCAGTTTGCAAGCAAACCCCATTACCCCGGCCCAGATTGTGTAGGCTGAATCGAAGACTACAAGATAAGCAATATGATATATACCAATATAACTGATTTAAGTGAGATGAATCAATTGATTACTATTTATACGGTTATATTGTATATCTGAAGTTTCACCGATTATCCCCCCCACCATCTCAAGCTACCATGCGCAGTAGGCGGGAGATGAAAGGAATTTTAGGGGATTTGTGTGGGGAAGGCCAAAGGCGCAGAAAATCCTCGGACAAGGCTACGTTAGCGATGAGCCTTCGCACATCAGAGAAGGCGAAACTGGTGCGGCCTTTCACGATATGACGGCGCTGTGGATCGGTCTTGATGCGGTCGGCGTAGATCCAAGTAAGGGTGGTAGCCATCATGCAGAAGTTCAGGTGGTTGATCACCGCGTGGGCGTTGCGGACCTGGCTCCTAGCGCTGCCGATCTCCTGCTTGATCTCCTTGAAACCGGACTCGATCTTCCAGCGTGCCCCATAGTACTCGATAACCTGCTCAACGCTGAGTGTCAGGTCGGTGGTAAAGAAGGCCACCCAGCGGGTTTTGCGAAATACCCAGACCACCCGCACGGGGCAGCGCAGAGTCTTCAGCATCAGCACCTGGTCATAGGCCCACACCTCACGGCGTTTACCGTAGAGGAAGACCGACACAACGCGGGCCAGATCCCGGTACCCGGCGGCGCAGTCCGCAACCGAACCCAGCCTCACCCCATATTTTCGTGTTCGCCCACGCTGTCCGGGCACACGGGCTGGCGGCAAATCATAGAGCGTGATATTGGCCCGCAGCCGGGAGAGCAGATCAAATGCGAACCCCGATTCACGCAAGGGCCGCCACAACCCGTTGTTGCCGAACCAACTGTCGGCCACCACCAGCACCGGGGTATCGGCAAACTGAGCGGCCACGGCTTTGAGCATCTCGAGCGCCTGCGCCATTTTCGATTGGAATGCCACGGTACGTCCCGACTTGCGTGCGGTGACGACATCGGCCTCAATATCCTTCTTCATGAAATAGAAACGAAAGGCCAACGGCAGACAACTCCAGCGGCCCTTGACGATCTTCAGCAAGCCGATGGCGACGATATTCTGCGACCAGGGGTAGGACGGCTGATTGAGCTTGGCGGTATGGTCGTGAAAGAATCCGCCGCCGAAAATCTTCCGACCGCACTTGTTGTTGATCGAATCATCCACAGCCACCAGCACCCGCCCATCGACCAACGGTTGCGGAATCGCTCCCCACAACACGGACCACAGACGCTCCCACGGCAGTTTGCAAGAAGCCATGAAGGTATAAAAGCGGCGTTGACTCAGATCCAGACCAAACAGCATACGCAGCGAGCGCAGCAGATTCGAGGTCATCGACGAGGTAAAGGGGACGATGATCGCCAACAGCGTAAACACGAACCAGTGGGCGCGTTCACGCCCCAGATCCGTGTTGGAAAATGGGGCTTGGAGAAGCAAAAGCAGATCGCGTAGAATGAACATTGGATGGAGTTTTTCTTTTTGGTTATCAATGCTTTAGGAACATTGATTATACCTGAAAGGAGAGCTCCATTCACTTTAATTCATTGTTTTTAAAAGAATATTTTTTATTTTCTTCGTAGTTCGAAGTAAGTTTCTCAATTAATTCTATGGATGGATTAGCAAGGGTTATGACGAAATAAAGTATTAGTGATTGCTTATATTGTGGCCGCTAAAAACGGTGAAACTTCAGTCAGTTAGTACCAAAACGCCACCGCTGAATGCCCCTGCGAAATAGAACGAACGGCCGCTTACGACCCCAAGCCGACGGTGATCACACAACCTCCGACAGTCCGCTTTGCAGCGGAAACCTGATGTTAACATCCCAATATCAATTGATGCTTTCTGCTGTGGTTGAATAGTCACACACACGGGGTAAA
>JAAEPA010000284.1 GCA_024222475.1 Gammaproteobacteria bacterium
ACCTAAATATCTTCCCTATCTGACTTGCCTTATCGCTCGTATTCGGCGTTACGACAACAGTGACATAGCTACAGTTATGCGCCTGTTGTCGCGCCTTGAATACAAACGATCATGCGGCGCCAGTTAGGGAAGTTATTTCATTCGCATTCCTTAATTATACTGTACCACCCCGTCATGCCTACAATGGATGTGAGGATTTACGCCCATGACGAGTAAGTTCTCAAGGCTCTTCTTGCATCCCGAAACCCATCCGTCATGAGTATGGATTTGAAACAGCTCGACGAACTCAAGCAGCTCCTGATCGGTGAGGAACGGCGTCATCTGAGCAACCTGGAAGAACGTCTCGACGACCCTCATCGACGGGCCGAGGATCTCGCTGAAGTCCTGCCCGATTCGATCTCTATCAGCAAGTCAAAAGGTCCTGGACTACTGTCCCAGTGTCTACAAGAACCCGTTACCGAGTGCGTCAAACACGCCGCCCGCGACCATACGCAGCTGTTTGCCGACGCCCTGTTTCCCGTGATCATGCCGGCGGTCCGGCGTTCCATCGCCGAGGCACTGCGCGCCTTTGTCCAAACACTCAACCAAACCCTTGAACAGGCCTTATCACCGAAAAGCCTGAGCTGGCGTCTGGAGGCCTTACGCAGCGGCGTTCCTTATCACGAAATGGTTCTCAAACACACCCTGATCTATCGAGTAGAGCAGGTGTTTTTGATCCATCGAAAAACCGGTTTGCTGGTCAGCCATCTCTCTCATCCCGATATTGAAGTCAAGGACAGCGATGCCGTATCGGCAATGTTCACCGCCATCCAGGACTTTGCCCACCACACCTTTGATTCACAATCCTCGGATGAGATCGATTCCATCGACATCGGTGATCATACGACCTGGCTGATCTATGGCCCACACATCACCTTAGCCTGCGTGATCAGAGGTATCCCCCCGTTGAAGCTTCGGGAACAACTCGCCGGCGTGGTCGAAGAATTAAACCGGCGTTTTGGCAGTGCTTTGGAAATATTCGATGGGGATAAGAACGCCATCGGCGATGTTAATCCCGTTCTGCAACGATGTCTGCGTCTAAAGGTTAATAAGGATTCGACGCGACGCCCTTCCCTACTGAGATCAGCCGCCGCCCTCTTTGGCCTGGCGTTGCTGATACTGATTTTGATTTCGACATCTTACTGGGCTATCAATACCTACCAAGACAATCGCCGCTTTAATCATCTGCTAGAGGCCTTGGAGAACCGACCCGGGATGCTGATCTTCGAAAGCTCCGAGCTGGGCGGACAGAGAATATACCAAGGCTTTCGTGACCCATTGGCGATCGAGCCCATGGCATTGGCTGGTGAGTTGGGATTCGATGAGCGTGAAGTCGCTTTCGCCATGACACCTTATTATTCGGCGGAGCCGGCCATCATTGTAAAGCGGGCCCGGCGAGCATTAGCGGTTCCCGATACCGTTCATTTGACATTGTCGGACGGCGTGCTGAAGGTTACCGGAACTGCTCCCTATCAATGGCTGAACAAAATTCGAAACTACAGCTCTTTTATTCCCGGAATAGAACGTATCGATCTGAATGGCGTGAGCCCTGATAACGACGGCCTACACCGAGAAATCCTGGCCCTGTTGGACCCACCTGAAGGGATAGAGATAGGTATCGATTCCAAGACAACCCGCATCCAAGGCCGCGCACCCTGGCCGTGGATCTTGAGTCTTCCCGATGCACTCGAAAGTATCGAGTGGCTTGATCAAGTAGACGTCAAACAGCTTTCGGCGGCGGAATCACCGCAGCTGCTTGATCTCTATCAACAAATCAACAATAAAAACATTTATTTCTTGAAGGGTATTCAAATTCATGAAGATTCCAGAATCAAGCTTCAAAAATTGGCAACAAACCTGAGGCTGCTGAAAAAACTCACTGAACAAAACAGCGCCCGCTTAAAGGTTCGATTGACCGGTTACACCGACGGCATCGGCTACTCGGAGTCCAACCGCCGCTTACGTACTCAGCGGGCCAGCGAGATACTGAGGCTTTATTTTTTTGACCTCGACCCCAGCATGTTCACTATAGATGAAGACTCAGATGACTCCAGCACCAGCGTCAATCCCGGTCGAAGGAAAGTCAAATTCACTGTCGAGATCGTCAGACCAGACATTCAATCACTGTTTATCAAATGGCAATATTAACCAAAAAAATCTGTCTGATCGGTGATTTTGCGGTGGGCAAAACCAGCCTGGTATCACGCTATGTTCATGGTATCTTTTCCGATCGATACCTGACGACCATCGGGGTCAAGATCGACACCAAGCAACTTACGATTTCAGGGCGAGGCAGTATTAAACTCGTGCTATGGGATATTGCCGGCACGGACCGATTTTCCACCATGGACACCCATTACCTGCGCGGTGCGGCCGCCTACCTACTGGTAGTGGATGGCACACGACGCGATACCCTGGATACGGCACTGCAGCTGAAAAAATCGGCGGATCAATTTCTAAACTCACCGCCCTTTGTCATGATCTTCAACAAAACGGACCTGCAAGATGAATGGGAGATCACTGATGCCGAGTTACAAAGGCTCCAAAGAAAAGGATGGAATATTGTGCGCACCAGCGCCAAGCAGGGTAGCAAGGTGGAACATGCATTTGGCCTGATTGCCTCCAGCTTGCTGCGATGAGCCTCTTGCCATACAAGATTGCACACCAACTGCGCTCCCTGGTCACCGACCGGCTCAAACCCTTTTCGGTGCAGTTGGACCCGGAGCTGAGGGTTATAACGTGGTTTGGCGACAAGGATTACTATGGGTTCGAAGACCTGAATAGGGGAGATGAGGCCTGGGAGAGATTTCCCTTTCTGGTCGATCTTCAAATGACCCAGCCGCTGCAGCTGGCATTCATCGACATGAATAACGGGCGCGCCGCCCATATCGACATCCTTCCCAACACTGAAAATTCCTATCTCATTTTCATGGATGCGACCGAACAGCGCGACCGGCAGCGCGAACTTCAGCAAAAGGCGAATGAACTCTCGCTGCTGACTTACCGCCAGCAACGGCTATTGAAAGAACTTAGGGCCACGCGCGATGATTTGGCCGTAAAACGCCGTCAGGCAGAGGAGGCTAATCTGGCAAAAGGCCGTTTCATCTCGGGCATGTCCCATGAATTCCGGACACCATTAACTTCTATCATGGGCTATGTCGATCTGCTGACACAGCGCCCGGAGGCGTGGGAAGGCGCGCTGGACTATCTGGCCGCCATAGAACGCGGCGCTAGGCATTTGTTATCGCTGATCGAAAACGTATTAGACCAGGCCCGGCTCGAAGCCGATGAACTGGTGATATCCCGCGTGCCGACGGATCTCGCGCATTTAGCTCAAGACCTGTTGCTGATATTCGAATCCCTTGCCGCCCAAAAAAACCTGACCTTCGATCTGAGACTGCGAGGCGAATTGCCGCAGAGCGTTGAGCTGGACAACGTCAGGCTGCGCCAGATACTGATCAATCTGATCGGCAATGCCTTGAAGTTTACTGACACCGGAGGTGTAAGCCTGGAGCTGGGCTGGCACGACAATCAACTCTCAGCCTTAGTCGCCGACACGGGCCCCGGAATACCTGAAACCGATCTGCAAAGGATCTTCGAACCCTTCCAAACCATCGACCAAACTGGCCATCAGGGAGCCGGTTTAGGACTGACGATAAGCACGCAGCTGATAGAACTTATGGGAGGCAAATTATCGGTCTCCTCAACCCTGGGCAGGGGCAGCATATTCAAGGTTAAATTACCCGCCAAACAGTTATCTGAGTCGGTTTTCATTGCTGAGCTGAAGGCCCCGCGGACGCCATCGGTCAGTGACAAGCAGAAAAGTCATATCCTGCTGGTAGAAGACAACGAGGATATCATTCAATTAGTGGCGCTGTTTTTGACGGATGCAGGTTATGAATTGACCGTGGCCAAAGATGGGCGTCAGGCCGTCGATCTGGCATTGCAGAGAAGGCCTGACCTCATATTCATGGATATGAACCTGCCGGTAGCGAATGGGCTCATTGCCACCCGTGAGCTGCGCAATGCCGGTTTTAACCGCCCCATCATCGCATTGACGGCATCACCTTCGACCGCAGACAAACAACAGGCGCTGGACGCAGGCTGTAATGAGTACCTGCAGAAACCCATAGAAATGCCCCGCCTACTGGGTATCACGCGTGAGTTCTTGCAAGGAAATTTCCATGTTGTCTGAACACGCCTTGTTGATGTTCCAACGTCTGCAAGCAACTTATCGCGACTCTCTCAAGGACAAAAGAGCCCTTCTTCAAGGGCATTGGCAGGAATTCGAAAACAGCAAACACCCTACGGAAGCGCTGAATAAACTGCGGCTATTCGCCCACCGTCTGGCAGGTTCTGCCGCCCCCTATGGGTATAAGAACCTCTCCAGTATTGCCCGAGAACTTGAGATACTCATCAATGAATACGCCGCCGCCAACGCGGCCCACTCCTTGGGCGAGAAAATGGAGGCAGCCATCAAAGAGCAGTTGCGCACTGTTGTTAGCAAACTCATAACGGCCTTGGATAATGCCTTCTTGGGGCAGGGCTCGGGGTAGTCAGTTGTTATTTGAAAAATTTGCTCCCCAGTTTGGCGATGCCGCCTAGTACACCACCTTCCCCCCCCAATAAGGAAGACAGCCCTGAACCCTGTTCATTCATGATCTCCAGCACCCGAGGAAGCAGGGTCTCCAAGCCCGTATTGACCATGGATTCGTCGATCCCCAGCCTGGAGGCGATGCCTGCGATATCGACTTTTTCCAGCAGGGTACTCACAATATCCTCAGTGTCACCCCCTCCGAGCATCGAGAGCAGACTTCCGCCCCCATCACTGAGGGCCTGCTGTACACCCTGAGCGGCCTCAGGAATAAATTCTTGGGCCTGTTCCGCAGTGAACCCAGACTCAGAAAGGGTATCAACCAGTTCCGAGCTGTTATTCATCAATAAGTCTTTGAGTATGTCCATACCATAGTCCTGTTTTAGAGCGTTGTGGGTATATTGTACCTTAAACCATAGGGATGCTCTCTTGTTGCAGACGTTCATTCCCTCACCCTAACTCATTCCCCCAGAGTAAGGAGGTGAACGGTTGCCTCCCGCTCGATTCCTTAGCAAGTTTTCCACAAAAGCAGTGGGTTAAAGGCCCTGCAACAGAGCCTTATTGCATTTCGTGGCGAGGCGACTCAAACAGACGACATATCGATAATTAAGATTACCCTTTGAGCCCTTTTTAGGAAGCTTTTGTTCAGGGCAGTATACTGTATTCCCGACATCAGTTTTCCCAGATAGAATAAACACGTAGAAACTGACTATTGACAGGTGACTCATGCCTCCCTCTGCCACTGAATTTCCAATCGCTATCATCATGGGTTTTCGTGAAATACAGAATAACCGCTGGACCAAAGGACGTTTCGAACCGCTTGCAGTAATTGCCGGGCAACATATCGCTCATGAAGGGTCCGAGACGAATCCTCTACGCTCAGAGATTGGTGCAAGTGAACAGTATCTGTTGAGGGGATTTGGTTTGAGACTCTATCGAGACGACGCCGAGAGCTATTATTTGAATCTTATGGGGGAACAACCTAGGGTTTTTATTATCTGTAACGAGGACGATTCTGCTCAACTAACACCATTCCTCGCTACTGTAAGCTACGATGAAGCCACTGCCCACTCGGAAGTAGAAGAATTCGTTTTTTCAGTACCTATACCTGCTGAGATATATCGATGGATCGAACAATTCATTGTAAATCATTATATTCCAGTTGGGAAAAAGAAACGTAAACGAAATAACTGGAAAGAACAGACCAGGAATAAGAATGACCGATGAAAAACCTTTTCTAATAGGCGGGCCCCATGACATCGAAAACTGACATCCATCAGGCGACTTCAGCATTGGCTCCCGAGGAACAGGCACGAGCCTACGTCTACTCCCTGCTCGGCGCACTATTGGCCGCACCGGCGAATGAACAATTATTAGGAATCCTCGAAAGAATCAAATCCGAGACCGTCAGCCAAAAGAGCATCATGGCCAAGGCCTGGAATATGATACGACGGGCCGCATGTGAGGATAACCCCGATCAGATCGCTGATGAATATCATGATCTGTTTATCGGACTGGGACGGGGTGAACTTATTCCCTACGCGTCCTGGTATCTGACGGGATATCTCATGGAAAAACCACTGGCGGCATTAAGAGGAGATCTAGAAAAGTTGGGATTTACTTCAAAAACAGAAAGAGCAGAACCCGAGGATCACATCGCTGCGCTATGTGAGGTGATGGGAATGGTCATAGCGGAAAATAAACTCGGCTTCGAGAAACAAAAAGCCTTTTTTGAGACCCACATGGCTCCTTGGATAACGCGCTTCTTCACTGACCTTACCCAGGCCAAGTCGGCCCGTTTCTACCAGACGGTAGGTGAATTCGGCAGGTGTTTCATGGAGGTGGAAAGACAGTACTTTTCCATGCAGGTATAAGATCATGCACAAAGCACAGGAGGCGAGTACCGTTAAGCGAGCCACCGTTCAGAAGATGTAGAAGATGTAGGTCGGGTTAGGCGCGTGGCTGATGGTTACGATTTGAACTCCGAAATCAGGTGCGCCGTAACCCGACAAATAATATGTCGGGTTACGCTACGCTAACCCGACCTACGGCTCTACACGAACGAAGCAAGTACCATTAACCAATTATGTGGTTTGACTGTCAGGCAAAGATCTTGCCTCATTCACTGCCCTGCCTCCCTCAGCAACTGTGGCACGCTGACCGCTTTTCTGTAACTCTTCATACCACAGATTGTGATGTTGTTTTACCCAGTTTTCATCAACCTTGCCTGAGATCATAGCCTCGAGCGCCCCTTCGGTACCGATGACCGCAAGATAAATATGCACTAGAAAGAAGGCGATGATAATGGCCGAGGCCAGCACATGAATGATATTGGCAAGCTGCATGATTCCACGGTTCTGCTCAAGGTTTGGAAAATCGAGTATGAGACCCGTAACACAAAGAATCACGCCCATGATGAGGACTGTCCAGTACCAAGCCTTTTGACCGGCATTAAATTTTTCCGAACTCGGTTTGCTGCCACCAAGATAGCCACCAGCCTTCAACAGCCATTTCATATCCACCTTGAGATTAAACAAGCTATCTCGGAAAAAGGTGAAAATCATCAACACCATTGCAAGAACGAACAACACTCCAAGATAATTGTGCACGGTGATACTTACATTTGCCATCGCCGCAAACGCCTCCGGTCCCATTATTGGGATGAGTACGGTCCTGCCATAGAGCAGACCAAGGCCGGTCAAGGCCAACAATATGAATACAATCGCGGTGAACCAGTGTATCCAGCGCTCCGTAGACGTCGTGCGAGTAATCTCTTTCCCGGAACGCCCGCCTTTAATCGGGATTCGTCCCTTGAACATGAAGTAAAGGGCGAACAATGTGATCATCGCAATCAATAAGTAACCACTGTATGGAATCAACCAACCGTTACGTGCTTGGCGCCAATTTTGCCCACTGCTCTGTATCAATACATTGGTCTCCTGCCCCTGCACCGCACTGTATCCAATACTACCCTGACGCACGGCCCTCCAGAAGTTAGCACGCGGATTAGACTGCTCCTGAGCAGTCGCTGCATATCCGATATCACTGTATAGCGATAGACCCATCGGTATGGCCAGCAAACAAAACACCATTGCGAATAGACTCCAAGCTACAATCCTGCGGCGAGGTGTAAGAGATTTTTTTTGCCCGGGCTTAGCCATCATCGAAACCTCCTTGGTAAACGGTCACGCTGATAGTGAGTGACACGTTCGCGTAACGCATTTTCCAACTGAGGAGAAAGGCTACGCTCTTATTTAAGTTGTTCGGGTTCATTTACTTGGAGTGCAATCCCTAACGGTCAATCTGTACCAGATTGAAACGTTTTACCAGCTCATCCGCACTACCGGTCTGTCGCCTACGGTCTAGTAAGGGGTCTTTAGCCCCTTTATAAACACCGGCCTCATGTATTGTTACTTCCGGCGGCTCATGGCATCCCATCACCCATACCGATGAAGTGATCAAACAGATTATTTGTATTATCCGTTTACCGATCATAGGTTTCGCCCCTCGATATTTTTACGAGCTGTAAGCCTTATCCCAACCCCAGGTTTGCGGTCGGCCGCCACGCTTGAGGATGCGCTGGCGGTAGATATCCGAAACTAAATCACCATCACCGCCTAACAGGGCCTTGGTGGAACACATCTCGGCACATAGCGGTAACCTCCCCTCGGCAACTCGGTTACGGCCATATTTTTCAAACTCGGCAGCGGAATTGTCTGGCTCTGGCCCGCCGGCACAGAAGGTACATTTATCCATTTTCCCCCGGTCTCCAAATGCAGCCTGTTTGGGAAACTGCGGTGCACCAAAGGGGCAGGCATAAAAGCAGTAACCACAACCGATACACAGATCCTTATCATGCAGTACGATTCCATCATCGGTAGTATAAAAGCAGTCCACCGGACATACCGCGGCGCAGGGTGCATCGGTACAATGCATACAGGCCACCGAGATCGACTTCTCACCGGGCTCTCCGTCGTTCAAGGTGATCACTCGTCGCCGATTCACACCCCAGGGAACCTCGTGCTCATTCTTGCAGGCCGTTACGCAGCCATTGCATTCGATACAACGTTCCGCATCACACAGAAATTTCATTCTTGCCATAGCTCACTCCTCCTCAGGCAACTCGGATTCGACACAAGGACGCCTTGGTTTCCTGCATCTGGGTGACCGAATCATAACCGTAAGTCAATGCGGTATTACACGCTTCACCGCGTATTAGGGGTGCCGTACCCTGGGGATACTTGGCAAGCAAATCTTTGCCCTGAAACCAGCCTCCAAAGTGAAATGGCGTAAATACTACCCCTGGCGCAACGCGCCGGGTCACTGTGGCCATCACCTTAATTCTGGCGCCTTCCGGGCTCTCGAGCCAAATCATCTGACGGTCTCGGATACCTTGGTCATTGGCGTCCTTTGGATTGATCTCCGCGAACATATCTTGTTGCAGTTCGGCCAACCAGGGATTGGAGCGTTGTTCTTCACCACCACCTTCATACTCTACTAGCCGCCCACTGGTAAAAATGAGGGGAAAGTCCTTTGAATAGTCCTGGGCCTGGATGGATTGATAGCGAGTCGGCAGGCGATAGAAACGCTTACGATCTTCATAGGTGGGGTAGTCCGCAACCAGATCGCGCCGGGGTGTGTACAGAGGTTCGCGATGGATAGGCACCGGATCCGGGAAGGTCCAAACTACACAACGAGCCTTGGCATTGCCGAAGGGCGCACTCCCGTGTTTTATCGCCACCCGTTGAATACCCCCGGACAAGTCAGTTTTCCAGTTTTTACCCTCAGCGGCCGCTTTTTCATCGTCAGTAAGATCATCCCACCAACCGAGCTGCTTTAACATCGCTGCGGTGAATTCTGGATAACCATCCTTGATTTCCGAGCCCTTGCTGTAAGAGTTTTCAGCCAGCAGATTGACACCGTTGCGCTCCACCCCAAAACGGGCTCGAAACACCAGACCACCCTCGGCCACTGACTTGCTGGGATCATAGAGAATCGGCGTCCCCGGGTGCTTCATCTCAGCGCTGCCCCAACAGGGCCAGGGTAATCCATAATACTCACCATCCACCGGACCACCTTCGGCCTGCAGGGTTGTCGTATTAAAGGTCTCACGGTATTTGGCATGCATCTTCAGCCGTTCAGGACTTTGACCAGTGTAGCCGATGGTCCACATCCCGCGATTGATTTCTCGAGTAATATCCTCTACCAGAGGCTCTTCGCCATTGATCTTAATATTTTTGAACAACTGATCGGCAAAGCCGAGCTTGTTGGCTAACTTGTACATCATGGTATGGTCCGGCAACGACTCCCACATGGGTTCAATTACCTTCTCACGCCATTGCATCGAACGATTCGAGGCAGTAACCGATCCATAGGTCTCGAATTGGGTCGCTGCGGGTAACAGATAAATACCATCCTTGCGATCACTCATCACCGCCGCATGGGAGGGATGGGGGTCCACGATGACCATCAAATCGAGCTTCTCCATCGCCTTCTTTATCTCTGGGCCACGGGTCTGACTGTTTACCGCATGACCCCAGTAGAACATGGCACGGATATTATCCTCCTGACCGATATTATTCTTATCCTCCAAAACACCGTCCACCCAGCGCGATACCGGTATACCCTTGTAGTTCATGGGATGCACTGGCTTGCCCTTATCTCCAATAGTCTCTTCGGGAGCAAAACGAGACTTCACCCATTCATAGTCTAGCCCCCATACCTTGGACCAGTGCTTCCATGCCCCCATGGACAGCCCGTAATAACCAGGTAAGGTATGTGACAATATGCCCAGATCGGTAGCGCCCTGTACGTTATCGTGGCCACGAAAGATATTGGCCCCGCCGCCGGCCTTGCCGATATTACCCAAAGCAAGCTGCATGACACAGTAGGCGCGGGTGTTATTATTCCCAATGGAGTGCTGAGTGCCTCCCATACACCAGACAATGGTCCCAGGCCGATTTTCAGCCAAGGTCTTAGCCGCTTTCAAGACCTCCTCCTCGGGTATACCGGACACCCGCTCCACTTCTTTCGGCGGCCATTTGGCGACCTCTTCACGTATCTCGGCGAGGCCATATACCCGCTGATTTATATATTCTGTATCCTCCCAGCCGTTTTCAAAGACATGCCATAGAATTCCCCAGATTAACGCGATATCGGTCCCCGGACGGATCCTGATGTACTGATCAGCGTGGGCAGCGGTGCGCGTAAAACGCGGATCGACCACGATCATCTTGGCACCATTTTCTTTACCGCGCAGGATATGCTGCATGGCCACTGGGTGCGCCTCGGCCGCATTACTACCGATAAAAAACATCGCCTTAGAATTATGCATGTCATTGTAAGAATTGGTCATCGCACCATAACCCCAGGTGTTTGCTACCCCCGCCACCGTGGTTGAGTGACAGATGCGCGCCTGGTGATCAACATTGTTGGTACCCCACAACGCGGCAAACTTACGAAACAGATAGGCCTGCTCATTACTGAACTTTGCAGACCCTAACCAATAGACGGCATCGGGCCCTGATTCTGCGCGAATCTTCATCACCTGCTCACCGATTTCATCCATGGCTTCATCCCATGAGATACGCTTCCATCTACCATCAACCAACTTGGAGGGGTATCTGAGCCGATGCTCGCCTATACCGTGTTCGCGTACCGCAGCACCCTTGGAACAATGTGCACCAAGATTGAATGGGGACTCAAAATCGGGTTCCTGACCTATCCAGACACCATTTTCGACCTCAGCGATTACCCCGCAGCCCACCGAGCAGTGGGTACAAATACTGCGTTTTATTTCCGCTTTCGATGCCTGTTCTGCAGGGGCCGCTTCGACTTTCTGCATCATCGTCAACGGCACCGTGCCAGCCAGGGCACTACCGCCGACCATAAGCCCGGATTGTTGGAGAAAGGTGCGTCGATCAATGGCCTTACCCGCACTGCCCGAGATAGGAGATTCGTTACTACTCGTTTCATTTGGGCTCGGCGTTCGCCTGCGGATCAATTTCATTAATCTACCTCCTGCATCTAGCTAGGGTGGGATATCAAGGTCACCGGGGATTAAAAACGCGCTTTTTCGTAGTATGTTTTGATGCGAGGCGTGACGTGATAACCTTTTTTCCTAGGTTTTATAGATGCCTCTGCCGCCTTTGATCCCGAGACATCGATATTGCTGGATGCCCTCCCGGATACCGCAATCGTCCCAAACGTGATAGCGGCCCATTTAAGTAAATTTCTCCGATCACTGACAAACCTTTGGGGTGGGGTTTTTGCTTGTATTGTCATTCGACTTCTCCTACCTGGCAGACGATTCAGCCACTTCAATTGGTCGATTAAACAGCACCGATTTTCTAAGTATAGCCGACAATGAGCAATCCAGAGCATGGGTTACACCAATCGACTCTACTTATTATTAGAGGTACCGATTATCTGTTCCTCGTTAAACATGCTTTTAACTCGACAATCCTCACACATCTTAATGCGCCTAAGCGTCTCGCCCTGAAACATACTATGATGTCGCAGCTTGTTAGTCATATGGTCTATGACCCCTTTGGTGGCGAAGGGCTTACCGCAGTCGATGCAACAGAAGGGTTCCTCTTCCTTCAGAATCCGAATCGTCCGGCGCTGTTCAGCATGGTGCAAATAGCGAGGTGAGGGGCCAATCGCATCCTCCGGACAACTTCGGGCGCACAACCCGCATTGCACACAGTTCTGTTCTATGAACCTCAGTTGAGGCTTGTCCGTACCCGCCAACAAGGCCCCCGACGGGCATTGGGAGACACAGGCCAGGCACAGGGTACAGCGCTCTCCAGCCAGCCAAACTTCACCATACGGCGCACCGGCAGGCAGCAGGGTCAGCGGACGAGGTACGGGAGCCTGGGCATGCAAATGATCCAGGGCAAACCGAATCACCGTGCGTTTATCTTCCATGCCGGCATACTCGGCAGGTCTCTCCAGGCAGATCGCTGATTTCGCCTGAGTAATGGCTGCAAGGGTATGCTGGTCGTCGCGATGCTTATACAGACCCAAGGCCTGGTCGGAGTAACCCATGTTACTCAGTAAGGCGTCCGCCAGTTCGAGTTGGAACTTTAGCTCGCTTAGTACCGAATTGGGCCGACCCGGCATGCTCAATAGCATCAGTCCCGCGGCCCCGTAGACCAATGCCGAGAACCAAGTATCTAGACCTATGCTGCCAGTATCCTCCACTTCTATGGGTATACAGTTCTCAGGCAGGTCCGCAGCCAGCCGCTGCACCAGCGCCCGGCCCTGTTGCGCATCGTGAAACAACAGCAAAGCCCGACGGCCACCGCTTTGCCGGTAGCCTTTCAAAGCGCCTCGTAACCGCTCCAAGGTATCCTTGAGCCCCGGATAGCGGTAACGAATCGCCCCGCTGGGACAAGCTGTCGCGCAGACACCCGCCCCCTGGCAGAGCTGCGAATCTGCCGCGATGCCATCGCCCATAGCACTGATGGCACCCGCAGGACAGGCGTCCAAACAACGCGTGCATGCCGTTAGGCCGCTTCGCCCATGAGCGCAGATCGACGGATCGTACTGATAATAGGTTGGCTTTTCGAACTCCCCTACCATTCCCGGCAACTCGTCTAGCGCCTGCTCCAAACCATGAAGATCATCGCCAGGGGCATAATAGCCGGGAGGTTTGAGCTCATGGCGAATCATAGGCGGTGTCTGGAGATCCAGCACCAGATCGAACTCCTTTCTGCGCCGGGCAACAAGCTCGGCCAGATTACATTCGCCCTGCGGGGTATCCACAGTGGCTTGGAAATTTCCCAGGTGACCTGACAGCCCGGAAAGGGATTGCCGGACCATGACCTGCTCCTCCGGCATCGATCCGCTATCGATATTCAAAGTCAGTGAAACCGCGGATGTATCGGCAGAGACAACCACGGTACACCGCAGCTGACCAGCGAGTCTTTGAACGGCATCGAGCGCCCTATCCTGGGGGCCAATGATCAGCAGATCACCGCTGGAGCGATAGGCCACCAAGGAGGTGGATTCCGGCTTTATTTGGTTTAATCGGCGCAGCGCCTCGACCCGGGCTCGTCCGTCTAGGGTGCTGTGTGGGAGATCGTAGCTCAACTCGGTTGCCCTCCTGTTATTTTGACCGATCCGAGTCACCGTCTAGCACTGCATTTTGGAAGTTGGTGGTGTGAGTATCCATACCCTGCCGCTCAACTCGCAAAGACTCAGCAGCTGGCGATTCAAGGTCTTGTTCTTTCACTGGTTCCTCAATGGGGGGGTCTTGTTTCGCATTTTCCTCCACCTGTTCGGCAGTACGCTCCAGATGATAGCGCATGTCCGCAGTGACCAAGTCACCGAGCGCCTCAAAGCTACGAAAATCTTCATCATAGTCATCCAAGCCATCGGTGATATTGAACTTGGCTGTGTGGAACAGTTTACGCAAAGCGAGACGCCGCAGTTCCTCGCTCACCTTGGGGGAAAAGAACCCGCTGTAGTCACTGTGCTCACCCAAGCTGTCGATCGGTGGCATATCGGCATCGGTCTTGTGCTCACCGGGAACAGGTTCCTTGAAATGATTCGGCACCGTTCTGTCCGTATCCGCCCCCTGTGAAATGGGAACCTCAGCTGTCCGTTCAGCCTGCGATTTCAGCCTAGACCAGCGACTTAAAACACCCTCATCGGCGGTCTCTTGTAAGGGTTCGTCGAGGCATCTATTGGTTTTGCGCTTGTCCATTTCGATTAAATCCCGCGGCTATCGTGGATTAGAATATCTATCGATTGCTGAACTATAATGCAATTATAACCTGTTTAATATAAGTTAGGATCTGCTGATAATCGTCCGATTCAATCTTGCCATGACCCAAGACACCCCCTATCGACCCAAGATGAGCAATGCGGGACTGTCCCCAACCCACCCGGTGGTCGCCGTGGATGAGTTCGGGGCGCCTCGGGAGGTCCACATTGCCGGGGAATCCCCGCTGACCCTGAAGATCGACGGTCGTGAACTGGTCACCCTGATGACCCTTGGCACCCATCCGGAGGAACTGGCCCTAGGGTATCTGCGCAATCAGCGTCTGTTAGAAGATATCAAAGAGATCAAATCCGTCGATGTCCAGTGGCATAAAGAAACTGTGTGGATCGAAACGCGACACGGCCAGGGGATCGAGGACTGGGAACGGAAACTGTCCAGACGTACGGTGACCAGCGGCTGTGGACAGGGCACCATATTCAGCTGCACCCTGGACAAACTCTACGATCAGAGGATGCCCCGGGTCGACATTCATCAATCGCTCATCTATGGTCTATTGCGCGAGATCACCACCCACAACAAAATCTACAAGCGAGCCGGCGCCGTTCACGGTTGTGCGCTGTGCCAAGAGACCCGCATCGTGACCTTTGTAGAAGATGTAGGGCGCCATAACGCGGCTGATGCGATTTCCGGAACCATGTGGCTGGAAGCCATCCCTGGAGAGGACAAGATCTTTTATACCACCGGCCGATTGACCTCGGAAATCGTGATGAAGGCGGCAACCATGAGGATTCCAGTGCTGCTGTCTCGCTCCGGTATCACCCACATGGGACTGGAACTTGCTCAGGACTTGGGCGTGACCATGATTGCACGCGCCAAGGGAAGACATTTCCTGGTGTATAACGGCAGGAAAAATGTGATTTTCGATGCTGTACCACCACCGCGGGTCTCGAAAACAAGTGCAAGTTCATGAAAGAATAGATCGGAACCGACCAGAATACAGAGTTTCTCTTTAGGAATGCGAATTAAATAACTTCCCTAACTGGCGCCGAATAATCGTTCGTATTCAAGGCGTGGCAACAGGCGCATAGCTTAGCTATGTAACTGTTGGCGCAACTTTGAAGACGGACGATGAGGCAAGTCAGATAGGGAAGTAATTTAGGCAACATTCCTTACTCATGAGTCGCTTCAACATCAAATGATCTCAAATCCTGTTTGGCCTGCAGCAGACTCGGTGCTCCGGGCATAACCTCCTGCGCCCTGCTCAGATACAGCTGGGCCATCGCCAGTTGGCCCTCCTGCAAGGCAGTATCAATCATCCAGGTGTACATATCCACGATGCGCTGCAGTCCCGCCATGGCCCCGCTGTGCTCGGGCAGTAAGGCGAGCACATCCCGGTAATGCTCCATGGCATTATTCCCCTGCGGGGTGGTCAATCTCAAGGCCAGCAGATCCTGCTCGGCCAAGGCCATTCGCCCGCTGACGAATTCGTGCACACCTTCTTGTTGCTGGGTATCCTGCTGCGCGGAGACCATGCCCGTAACGGCCTCTGTGGTTTCATCCGCTACCGAGGGAATATCCGGAACGTTCTGTTCTACCGAGACTAGGGCATCTTCAGCGACGTCAACTCGATCCGGAGCTTGCGTCTCGGATATCACTTCCACGTCCTGCTGAAGTGTCATACGCCTGGCTCCCTCTTGAACCTCTGCGGGGACCTGCGCGATTTGATTGACAACTGTCTCGGGAGGATGTTGGGATTGGGTAGTGATTAATGTCGATGCTATAGAAGACCCTGCCGTATCGCCGAAGCCTTCCTGAGCCTGGGCGATATCAGCGACCTGAATCGATGCTTCGGTCTCATCTACGGTTTCCGGGGAGACATCGATTACGACCTCGTCAGCAGCCTGCACATCTTGGGCATCGATCAAGACCACTGGGTCATCCGCCAGAACCTCTGTGGGCGCTATGCTCGTTTCAGCAGAGATTGCAGATTTCGAATCGACGTCCGCGGTTTCTGTTTGGGCGACAACAAACTCTGTTGAAACATTCCTTTGCTGTTCGGAATGCTCATACACTGTCTCCTCAACGTCCTCCTGGGCCGCGCCGATGTCCTTACCCATCCCCTGGGCATCGTCCTGTTGCTCCGAAGATTGCTCATCGAACGCTGCCATCCGAGACGGATGGGATTCGGCCTCATCCATCTCGACCAGTGAGATTTCTTGGTTTTGAATCGGTACCACAGTCCGATCCTGGTTCACGACCCAGAGACCGGCCGTAATCAGTGCGACAACCCCCATCCCGACTCCAGCCATCGCGGGGAAGGAAATACGCTTTGGAGGCTCGGTTGAATCCATATCCTTTGCACCCGCTGAAGCCTTAGGCGCTGTTTTCAGATTCTTATTGGCCTGTTCTTGTTCCCCGTCGACCAACAACTTCAGTACGGCTGCGGCCGATGGTGGGCGCTTTTCGACAACTGGATTCAACATGGAGTCGATACAATCGAGAAATTCCTCGCTATAAGCTGCAATCGTTCTCGCCTGCAGGGATATTTGAGGATCCGGAACACTTTTAGCCTGCGCAGCAAGACGTTCCTGTCCTGAAACGGGGGCCTCGCCCGTAATACAACGGTACATCGTCGCACCCATGCCATACAAATCTGTCCATGCCCCCATGGGTCGTTCGGGATCATATTGTTCCGCAGGGGCGTAGCCCTCGGTAACGACCCATGAGCGCTGCACACTGCCGGCGGCCATGGCCAGCCTGGTGGCGGCGAATTCCAGTAATATGGGGCTACCGTCATCCTTGAGTAAAATATTACTGGGATGGATATCACCGTGAAAGAAACCCGCCCCGTGCACCTGCTGCAAGGCTTCCAGAATCGGCGACATAATCACCTTCAACTGTTCCTCATCCAGCGATGTTTCCGGTCGCGCGATCAGATCGGACAAGGCCACGCCATGCTCATACTCCATGAGCTGGTACGCAGTCCCATAGAGTTGCAACATATTCTGGACCCGCACCAGATTAGGATGATCCAAACGCATCAGGTGCTCAGCCTGCGCCAGAAAGCTTTCCAGACCAGACTGCAACTGCGTTTTGTCTGCTTCGGGTTTCGGTATCACGGTGCATCCATCCGCGGCCCTGGAGACCAGCTTGCATGGATAATATTCCTTGAGCACCATGCGGGAATTGAGATGCTTGTTCCATGCCTCATAGGTAATGCCAACCTGGCCCACGCCCAAAATCCTTCTGATCTCGTATACACCGATTCGTGTACCGACCGGCAGAGCCCGGCTTGGAGTATCCGTCATAAAATCGTCCTCCCCCTTCAATCAATAAAAAGCAAAAAATAGTTTAACAAAACCTTATCTAAGCGATAAAATTCCAAGCAGAAATTTCATAAAATATACGCAATAATAAAATACCTATTTCATGTTACGCGTGAATTTCCGTATGAGCGGTGTATTCGACTGGGACCGATCAGAATGCGGGTCCAGGAAATAATAGGCTTTCTCTACCAGGATAAATTTTTATGCTATCCAATTACCCTAAACAAGATATCACGGGTGTGATTCTGGCGGGAGGACGCGCCAGACGCATGGGCGGAGAGGATAAAGGGCTTATCCGCCTGAACGGCCGTCCGATGATCGAATTCGTTATCGAGGGATTCGCCCCACAAGTCGCCAGCCTCATGATCAACGCCAACCGTAATCTGGAACGCTATCGGCAACTAGGAAACTGTCCGGTGATCGAGGATGTTGTCGACGGATTTGCCGGCCCCTTGGCGGGCATGGCAAGCGCCATGCAAAGCGCACAAACGCCCTATATACTCACGGTGCCATGCGATTCTCCCTTCGTTGCCGAACACCTTGCACAACATCTATGTACTGCACTCGAGCATCAGCAAGCCCGACTTAGCGTCGCTGGCGACGGACAGCGGATGCAACCGGTTTTTGCCCTGCTACCCTGTGATTTATTAACGGATCTACAAGACTTTCTAAATAATGGTGGGCGCAAGATCGATCGCTGGTACCTGCACCATAAAACGGCATTGGCCGATCTATCCGGTGCGGCAGACAGTTTTCTTAATATCAATAGCCGTGAAGACCTGCTAGACATAGAGGAAAAGATTCGATCTAGGTCGCCATCATGCTAAAAAATGTCAGGATACCTATTCTGGGGATAGTCGCATTCAGCGGCACGGGCAAGACTACACTGCTGCTCAAGTTGCTACCCATGTTCAGAGATAAAGGGTTGCGAATCGCCATGGTCAAGCATGCCCATCACAGCTTCGAGATTGATAGAAAAGGCAAGGACAGCTTTGAACTGCGAACTGCCGGGGCATCAAGAATGCTCATTGCTTCTCGTCACCGGTGGGCATTGATGATGGAAACCCCCGAACAGCATGAACCACATTTGGACAGTTTGCTTGGCCATCTTCCCCAGCATGACCTCGATCTGCTGCTGGTGGAAGGGTTTAAACAGGAGATTTTTCCTAAAATTGAGATTCATAGACTATCGCTCGGTCATCCACTACTGTTCCCCAATGATCCCCATATTATCGCCATCGCTACCGACGACCCGATCCACATTGAAACCACACTGCCGGTTCTGGATATAAATGATGCTACACAGATCTTTGGTTATATGCTTGACTGGCTATCCCATCAAGGAGACGAACCTGATACTGTGTGAGCGATGCTCAACATCCGTTTACTTGCAAAGATACCTTCAGCTATGCTCCCCTTAACCAAAGGGGCTGCAATGACCACCATTACTATATTCTCCCCAGTACCCACCGCTTTACCTCCCACCCCAGCACGATGATCGTGTGGCTGCAATTTGGCGGATGCGTTATCGCTATTGGCTATGCCGGCGTGAAGCTATCCATATATGGTGACGTTATCGCCAACAAAACCGGACTCGGCAGCACCTGGATCGGTTTGATCATGCTGGCCACGGTCACCTCGCTCCCGGAGCTAGCCACTGGTATCAGTTCCGTTGGGATCGCGGGTGTGCCGGAAATCGCCGTAGGAGATGTGCTCGGCAGCTGCGTATTCAATCTGCTCATCATCGCCCTGCTGGACCTACTCAAGCGGGACGAATCCGTCTACATCCGAGCCAGCCGGGGGCATATCCTGTCTGCCGGGTTCGGCATCCTGCTGATGGGCATTCCAGGGATAAGCATTCTTCTGGCCGGCAGTTATTCGAACCTCTCGCTGGGTCACATCGGGGTGTACAGCCCGCTGATCATCGTGCTCTATATCATCGCCGTACGCATCTTGTTCCGTTACGAGGCCCGCCGTCTCCATGCCCCAGCGAATCAAGAACCGGACAAATATCCGCATCTCACACTACGCCAGGCAGTATTGCGTTATCTGGCTGCCGCCCTGATGGTCGCGGGGGCCGGCGTGTGGTTACCCTTTGTGGCCGAGGCCCTGGCTCATCAGATGGGCTGGCAACAGAGTTTTGTCGGCACCCTGTTCGTTGCCTTTGTCACTTCCCTGCCGGAGATGGTAGTCACGGTCGCCGCATTGCGCCTCGGCGCCCTCAACATGGCGGTAGGCAACCTTCTAGGCAGCAATCTGTTTAATATACTCATACTCGCCATCGACGACATCATCTATGTACAGGGTCCCTTGCTGTACGCGGTCTCCCTCAGTCATGGAGTCACGGTCTTCTCAGCCATGATGATGACCGCAGCGGCCATCATCGGGCTGCTCTATAAGCGCGAGAGCCGGGTATTTAAAACAGTGGGATGGCCCAGCGTCTTTTTAATCCTTGTCTACCTTATGAACACCTACATTCTCTATACTTACTCATCCGAGTCGTTTTAGAGGAGTGAGGCGGACCATTCCTTCGCTTCTAACGAGCGAGTACCGCCTGTAATCACTCCCCAGCTATATTTCCAACGCTTTCTTCGTCATACCGGCGGCCAGCAGATCCTTGAACCACTTGGGCCGAGGTCCAATGCCGGCCCAGGTTTGTTGTGAATCTTCCGGGTTACGGTATTTTGGAGCCCTGGGATCGGCAGCCTTGCCAGCCTTTCTCCCCCTGGAGCCTCTTTGTTTAATATTTATGTTGAGACCATGTGTTGTTGCCAAGCGCTGGATCTCTTCCATGGCTTCTTTACGTTGGGTCTCCTGGCGAGTCTCGATGATTGTTGTTGCTTGTTCTATCAAGGCCTTGAGCTCATCCTCGCTGAATGATTCCAGATCGAAAGAGGCCTTGTTGGATGATTTTGACATTACACTTACTCCTGAGTTGAATATAAATACTTTTTAATTTATGAGGTAGGGTCTGCGGACAGTTGCCCACAGGACATGTGATATGGCGCGCATTGTAGCGAAGAATAATTCAATTCAAAAGCCAATTACCCCGGTGGGATTATTATTTTTGATCTGCTGATCCGTATCCCGTCAATTCCACATAGCCCCTGCCTTTAACCTGCTGCTCGGCATGTGAACCGCTAACCTCTACCGCACCTTCCCAGTAACGCACCGATAGTGCCAACTCCTGATCTTCAAGTGCCGGCACGAGAGTCAGATCGAGCTGAGCGCCAGGTATGACCAGATGCCAAGCGGAAGGATAACGCCCTCCTCTGAGGCTTTCCCAGCGGTCTAGAACCTCTATTCTAACATCGGTCGCAACAAGGGGCGTAACGCGTTCCTGAGAATCGATAAGGCTGCCGGCACTGAAAGGATCGCGGCTGCCGTCCTTACGACGCAACTGATAAAACATGAGATCCATACCATCATCGAGCTGCAGGGCGAACCAATCCCAGCCGACCTGATCTGGATCAAGGGCACTGGTACTCCATTCTCGGTCCATCCAGCTCTGCCCGGTGACCTGAAACTCCTCATTACCAAGACGCAAGCTTCCATGAGCATCGATACGTGTTATCGAGTAATAATAAGAGGCATTACCCGGCTTGGCGCTTTTTCGACTCAGGCCTCGATCTCCCTGCAACACGGGTTGTTTCATGGGCCTGAGTTCCAGCTTGAGACCCATGCCGTCTTCCTGAGCCTCAAGTCGCCAAATTCCGGAATGATCCTTGAGTTGCCGTATCGACCAGTCCTCCAGCCATACTCGAAATGGGGATGACTGTGCACCCGCAAGCCCCATGGCATTTCGTGCCAGACGCTCGAAATAATGGAAACGGCCTTCGACGATATCGGTAACTGCGAAATGAGCCATGTAGATGTGATTCGTCGCCCAACGCGAATCGCGTTCATTCTTACCGGGATGCAAGGCAAAGCGAAAAAAAGTGAGTTGGTATCCGAAACGTCGTCCTTTCGGGCCCTCCAAATTGCCCGTAAGATACCACCATTCCGAGCGAAAACCATGATGTGGACCATGATCTTCGGGAAAGCGAAATTCACGGGACCGCTGCGCACGATCAAAACCGGCGATTTGCTCATCACTTAGCAGGGCCTTGATGTCCAGCGTCCTAGCACCAAGACTCAACTCAGCGGAGTTGGACTCACCGAGCAACAACCCAATAGGAATCGCTAGTATCCCGATGAGCCAGTATTTCCATGACAGATGGGTATACACGATCACTCCTGACGAAGCGCCTCGGTCGGGGCCGCACGAGTCATTCTCCAGGCCGGGTACAAACCGGCGAGCAGGGCGGCAACGACGGCCAGCGCCAACGCCTCGATGAGTACCCGTGGATCGACCTGTAGCGACATACTCCAACCGAAGGCCCGCTGATTAATCACATGAATCAACAATTCCGCCAACACCACACCCACGGGCAAAGACAATATCCCCGCGGCAACACCCATGAACCCCGTCTGCAGGATCACTAGCTTCCAGATCTGCACGGGGGTGAACCCACTGGCTCGCAACACCGCAAATTCTCGCGCACGTTCAAGTTGCAATGCCATCAACGCACTGAGAATACCCACGAAAGCCACCAACATCACCAACAAGCGCAGCACCTGAGTAATGGTGAAGGTGCGATCGAAGATCTGCATGCTCGCCTGGCGAATCTCGCGGTTAGAGCGTATCCGGTATTGGTGTTTCGCATCGATGCGCTCGCGAATCGCCTTCATGACCTCGGCGCCGGACACAGCGGGTTTAAGATAGACACCCAGGGCGTCAATGTCCCGGTCCGTCCAAGACCGATCGTAGGTTTTCCGATTCATGAGTACCAGACCTGGACCGGTGCTGTAGTTATAGTAGAGCCCCACCACCGGAAATGGATGCACTCCTTGGTCGGTACGCAGCGCGATCTGCTCACCAATCTCGATCTCCCGGTGAAAGGCCAAAGATTCCGAGATCACCACGGCCCCATTCTCATTAAAGGCCCTCCATACCTCTGCAGGCTCACCTTCCTTCAACCGATAATGAGGCCGATACCCCGGCGACATACCAAGAGCAAACACCCGGATGAGTTCATCCTCGGACTCCAGGGTCACGGTGCGCCCGGTAGTCACCTGTTCAATACCGGGTAGATCTCTGATCTGCTCAAGAATGCCCGGATCCAGGTGACTCTGGGTGCGGTTAGCCTTGAAACCTGGACTGGAGATATAGATATCGGCCCTAAGGGTGGATTCCAGCCACATCTGCACTGCGTCACGAAAGCTCTGGACCATGATCCCGACACCCACGGTGGTGGATACCGCCAACATGAGGGCGGCAATGGCTACCCCCGTACGGCTCAAGGCACGGTCTACGCCGCGTATTGCCAGTCGGCCCTGAACGCCGAACAAGCTGCCCATCAGCGGGGTAACCAACCTGGCCATTGCCCATACCAATAGCGGGGCGACCAGGGTCATCCCCAGGATCATCATGAAGAGTATCACGAAACCCATCACCAGCTGCCGGCTGGGAACCCACAACAAGAGGATGGACAACAGACAAAGCCCCAGCCCCAGCCATGCCAGCCGCGGGATGAGCCGATGGGCCCGACCCTCCAGCACCGAACGTCTGAGGGCCGCCTGCGGTGCGGTACGAGTCGCCTCCAGCGCCGGAATGAGGGCGGATAACAAGGCCGCACCACAACCCAAGGCGAGCCCCTTCAGTAGTGAGCCCGGCAGCGCATGAACCTGGGAGACCGTAGTCACGAAATAAAGCTCATTGATGGTGCGAGTCACCAGGTGGATCAGACCCTGCGCCAACCACAACCCGGCCAATATTCCGATAACGGACCCCACCAGACCGATGACCCCCGCCTCCCACAAGACCATACTGAATATCTCGCGACGGGTGACGCCGAGCACCCGCAATGTACCGATCAGGCTGCGGCGCTGCAGCACCGTGAAGGTCATGGTGTTGTATATCAGAAACAATCCCACGATCAACGCCAATAGACTCATAGCCGAGAGATTGGTCTGAAATGCCCTGACCATCTCGAGCATGGCATCGGTACGAGATGCTGCGGGGATCAGGCTGGCCTGGGCGGGCAGCAAACGCCTGATTCGCCGGCTCAGTTCCGATATCCGATCCGGTGCCAGAATGAGATCGATCCAACTCAGCCTGCCAACGCTCCCGGTGAGCTCCTGCACCGTAGCAATATCACCGATGATGAGTCCGTCCAGAACCATTGCAGGGCGCCCGCGGGCGACTATATATCCAGTCAGAACGACCTCGAAGGAACGCCCGGAGAGATTTATTGAGAAGGGTTGATCAATATGCAAGCCCAAACGCCGAGCCGTGCGTTCAGCCATCATTACCGTATTAGCTTCGCTCAGTAGACGTGCTGCGCCCCCCTTAGAGTGCCCACCAAGGTAACCGCGGAACAGGTCCTCAGCCAGGGGATCCACACCCAACAAACGCAGGGTCTCATCACCGATCACGGTAAAAGCCTCGATGATCGGTGCTGTCTCGCGCATACCGAGCTCAACACGCAGACCGGTATAGAGCCGCTCATCAAGTCCGGTGGGGCCCCCTACGATCTGATGGGTGGCCCGGCCCGAGACCTCATCCATGGACAAGCGGAAGGCGCGGTTAGCGCTTTCATTGGCCAGATCCACCGAGACCACTACGGCCACACCCAAGGTAACGCCGAGCAGGGTGAGCATCATCTGCCAAGGATGGCGCCACAGATAGCGCAGACTGGCACGCCAAAGCAGCGGCTTCATCACCGCCATACTCGTGATGGATGGGTTTTCGGGTGCGCAGAGTGCGTTGAGTTTTTCGCAGAGCAAGGCAGAACAGGTAAGGCATAGTAAATTCTATGGTTTTCTTGTTCTAACGCGGCTATGCGGCAAAGGCAGCGTGCTATGGGCCCTGAAAACTCATTCGTCACGAGTATAAACCAGTTGTTCCAAACGGCCATCAACGAGGGTCAAGACTCGGTCAGCGAACCGGCTGACCTGCTTGGAGTGCGTTACCACGATTAGGGTCTTACCCGCGTTGAGCAATAGACCTTGCATGAGATTCAGTACCGAGCAGCCGGTATTATCATCTAGATTTCCGGTAGGCTCATCCGCCAGGACCAGCAGCGGATCGTGAGCCAAGGCGCGGGCGATAGCAACTCGTTGCTGCTCGCCGCCGGAAAGTTGGTCAGGAAAGGCGGTGCATCGATCAGCCAAGGCGATCTCTTCGAGCAGACTTGCAACCCGTAAACCGGCCTCCCTGACGGGGTACTGGTTCAATTCCAGAGGCAATAGCAGGTTTTCTTCTATGTTTAGGGTAGGGATGAGATTAAAAAATTGATATATGAAGCCGATGTGGCGACGCCGGAACAGGGTCAGCTCCGTTTCGCTTAGCGCAGTCAGATTCACGCCATTGATATGGACCTCACCCGCGGTGGGCCGATCAATACCACTAATAAGATTGAGCAGCGTCGATTTCCCCGAACCGCTGCGGCCGATAAGGGCAAGACATTCTCCCTTGGCCACTTGTAGATCTAAATTTTCGAGGACCTTACGGGCTCGATCACCCTCGCGGAAACAGCGTCGTACTCCTTTAATTTCTACCACTATCTCGGTGGAACCGAGGATCATACACCGAGTAATTGTCGCGCTTCAGGCTGCCGTACGCTTGAAGGCTATGTGCCCACGGCGGTGATTCTTGTCTTGACGATGCGCAACCTTTTGAACCTCTGGCCGGTTGGCAAATTGTGATAGCGTAATGCCGTCGAGAAAATCATAGAGACGGCAACTCAGTTCGTCCCATAATTCGTGGGTCAAACAGCGTTCGCCTCGCTGACAATCCTCGTTCCCGCTACAGCGTTTGGCATCCACTTTTTCATCCACAGCAATGATGACCTGGGCAACGGTTATTTGATCGGAAGGACGCGACAACCGGTATCCCCCCCCGGCCCACGCACACCCTCTACTAGCCCGTTTTTACGCAGCTTCGCAAATAACTGCTCAAGATAGGAGAGAGAAATTCCCTGACATACAGAGATATCAGCTAATGTGACTGGATCCAGCTTTTCATGTACCGCCAGATCCAGCATGGCAGTGACGGCATAACGCCCTTTGGTTGATAGTCTCATAATCTTGAACCTTTAGATTTTGTTTCCAACAAATTCCATAGTGAAACACTCAGGAATTAATAGGAACTTATACGTCACTTCAGTGATTCAGTCAAGATTTATGTATTGACATTGCCCTTTCACACAACTATCCACCGAGCTTATTTCTCAGCATATCCTTGCCGGCGAGCGGAGTCCATTGACTCTCGACCGGTTGTTGAGCGAAGCGATGCCCTTGATAACGGCAATATCCAAGCCACTTATAGAGGAATCTATTCAGGGACCAACGCACACTTAGCTCTGAATTTTGCCGGGAAAGACCACAAGCTTTGACCCCTATTCCCGATCGTCTTGAAGAGCGGCTCAATACCTCGGCTTGACGCGCATCGTGATAAACGCGAACCTTCAGGTTCGGTTCCGGTTTGATGCCTTCGAGACTGTCTTGGAAGTGATAGGTAAGACCTATCGTAGTCGTATATTTACACCGCTCAATCAGGTGTAAATGCAGATCCAGCGCCCCTTCGACCCGAGAGCAACCCACCCGGGAGAGTTGTCCCAGTCCTGGGCATAGCCGCCTGATCTGAATGTAGTTTGCCTCATACAATTCCATCAAACCGGCAAAGGTCTGTGCAGAGGGCGAGCTGATTCTTGAACAAAATACATTGGGCAACATAGGGAACTTAATCGCTTAACCCGGATATTTCATGAATTTGCGCGATGATCGCGTAGAGATTTGTTTTCACAAGGGACTATGCGAAGGAGCGGCGTATCCACGATTACGGCCGACTGAGCAACAATCTTGTGGAAACCAAAGATCAAGCGAGGGCGTGTGCAATTTATGAAATATCCGGGTTAACTTCATCATCCTGGGACTCTCTCTGGTGGGCAAGACGATCTAGCAAGAACTCCCTTCAAGTAGACTGCAACTCCCATACTGAGATTACCCAGAGTCGAGCCTACTCTACACCAGAGAGACTATTGAAGATACCATCCAACCGCTTTCTATACATTGTGTTACCAAACGGATAAAGGAGCGAGCTCCATGCCCGGAATAGATGATCTATCCCCGACAACGCTGATTCTACTGGCCGTTATATTCCTTTTCGCTGGGCTCGTGCACGGCACCTTGGGAGTGGGCTTTCCCATGACGGCCACCCCCCTGCTAGCGCTACTGACCGATGTGCGCAGCGCGATAATCATCACTATTTTACCCACCATGGCAGTCAATATCATCAGCATCTACAAGGGTGGTCGCTGGCGGGAGAGTCTGGGTAAATATTGGCCACTGGCGGTCTTTGTGAGCATCGGCAGTATTGTCGGCACCAAGGCTTTGATCACTATCGACCCGGCACCCTTTAAGCTACTACTGGCCGCTGTGATCCTGCTCTATCTAAACCGCGGACATCTAAAAACCCGCTGGCTGCAAGGACTGCTCGTCGGCCATCCCCGTATGGCCTTGATGATATTTGGACTGGTGGCCGGATTTCTAGCAGGCACAGTCAACGTCATGGTCCCAATCTTATTTATTTTATTTTTGGAACTGGATACCACACCCACCGCTATGGTGCAGGTATTTAACATGTGCTTCATTACCGCGAAGGTGAACCAAACCCTTATTTTTTCCTATTCTGGGACAATGAACGGTGAGGTGTTACTCAGCACCGCACCACTGGCCGTTTTGGGGATATTGACTCTGCTGGTGGGGATGAATCTGCGCCTTAGGGTCAATGCACAGACCTATCGAGCTTGGATGAAAGGGTTTTTATGGGTGATGGCTACGGGCCTGGTGGTGCAGTATTTCATGCGGTTCTAGATCTTGCTTACTCACTCGGCATCACAATGCGGCGGCACTGCGACCGAACGAATTGGAATCACCTGCTGTTGATGTGGGTCTTCCTGCCAATGATAGATCTCGGTGGCCTCGACATCGCATTTACTACAGCTACTGCCGCAAGAGGCGGTTGCCAGCTGTTTGCTTACCAGCCCTTTACGCACCCAATGTTCAAGCATGCCACGGACCGCATGTGGTTCGGCATCGACATGTAGCGCGATATCACGCAGCGTGGCAGTATGGCGACGCACGAGATAGTTTTTAATATCGGTGAGTATCATGCGCCGGCCCTGGTCATGCTGATACCAGGCCGGGTGCCCCTGCCGCCCCACAGGCGTAATCCCATGATTACCGTGATGGCCAGTAACGTGAGACTGATGATCCAGGCGCTGGAGCTGCCGGGGTGCTGGCTAAAGGTCGCCGCCTGATAGAACAGGCTGGCCGTGGTATAGGCCACTCCCGTTGTCCACAATGCCACGAAGGCCGCCCAGGCACGGCCGGTTTCACGAGCAATGGCGCCCACGGTCGCCACACAGGGAAAATACAGAAGAATGAAAAGCAGATAGGCAAAGGCGCCCACCTTGCCGTCAAAACGCGAGGCCATGGCGCCGAACACTCCGACACTGACCTCTTGTTCCTGGGCCACCGATTCTAATTCCGTGATCTCGCCAACATCTAGACCCAGCGGGTCCAAAATCAATTCACTGATTCCACTCAGGTTTTCGGGAACGGTCGCTACCGCCGCCAATAGGGCATCTATCAACTCGAAAGGCGGCTGATCGGCATCCGTCATCCCACCGTCCTGCGCCGCGACCTGGGTGTAGAGGGAATCCAGGGTACCGACGACAACCTCCTTGGCCAGCATTCCGGTAAAGATGCCCACTGTCGCCGGCCAGTTTTCCTCACGGATACCCATGGGTGAAAATACCGGGGTGATGGCCTTGCCAACCGAACTCAATACCGAGCCTTCAGTATCCTGGTGACCAAAACCCCCGTCGGTGCCTATGGAGTTTAAAACATTGAGCACCAGCACCATGACGACAATAATCTTACCCGCCTCCTTGATGAACAGCTTGACTCGATCCCAGGTGCGTAACGCCACTCCCCGCACGGTGGGTAAGTGATAGGGAGGCAGCTCCATCAAAAAACCGGTGCTATCCCCTGCCAGCAGGGTGCGCTTCATGATCAGGCCGGTGAGCACAGCAACACCAATACCGATCAGATAGAGACTGAAGACTAGATTCTGACCTTGAGTAGGAAAAAATGCCGCGGCAAACAGGACATAGACCGGCAGGCGTGCACCACAGGACATAAACGGGTTCATCAAAATGGTCAGCTTGCGCTCACGAGGATTTTCCAAGGTCCGGGTCGCCATCACGGCGGGCACATTGCATCCGAAGCCAACGATCATGGGGACAAAGGCCTTACCCGGCAAGCCGATGGAACGCATAAACCGGTCCATGACGAAGGCCGCTCGCGCCATGTAACCGGTATCTTCAAGGATTGAAAGAATGAGATAGAGGCAGGTGATAATCGGGATAAAGGTGGCCACCACCTGCATCCCTCCACCGAGGCCACCGGCGAGCAATACGATAGACCATTCAGGCAAACCCATGGTTTCCATCCAGTGACTCAGACCGTCGACAAAAAAGGCACCGGCGACACCATCGAATAAGTCGATGAACGCCCCACCGATATTGATGGTAAACATGAACATCAAATACATCACCAACAGGAATATAGGAATACCAATGAGTCGATCGAGTACCACCCGGTCGATGCGATCGCTCAAAGTACGACCTACCTTGCCCTGCTGTTTGGTCACTCTACCGGCGATAGTATGGGCATGACTATAGCGTGCGTCGGCGATATGAATATCGACATCCTCCCCGGTACGCTGGTGAATCGCCTGCTGCCAGTGTTGCACCATGGGCTGGATGGAATCACCCGCCAGTGACATGGCATGGGTATCGCCCTCCAACAACTTCAAGGCCAGCCAGCGGCAGTTGGTTCGGTCGCATTTCCCCTCTACCGTTGATTTCAGGTCCGTGATCGCCTGCTCAACAGTATCTTCATGCACCACCTGAAAATTGCTGGTCCGTGTTTCACCCACAACACATTGGATCTGGCGCTTCAAATCATCGAGCCCCTCTCCGGTGACGGCGACGATCGGCACCACGGGCCAGCCCAATTGTTCGCTGAGCTCTTGGAGGTCGAACTTGACACCCCTCTTACGCGCCACGTCCATCATGTTCAGTACAATCACCATGGGGGTCCCCATCTCCAGGATCTGCATGGTGAGATAGAGATTACGCTCCAGATTGCTGGCATCGAGAATATTTACGATCAGCTGGGCATCGTGAGACAGCAGATAATCACGGGTGATCTCTTCATCGATGGACGAGGCGTCCAGCGAGTAGATGCCCGGCAGATCGATCACCGCGGTATCGGCGCCGCCCAGCTTAAAACGACCCTCTTTACGGTCAACGGTCACCCCCGGCCAGTTGCCGGTGGTCTGCCGCACCCCAGTGAGCAGATTAAACAATGCGGTTTTTCCGCAGTTTGGATTTCCAGCGAGCGCGATGGTTAACACGATATTATTCTCTCATTCTGCCAATTTATTAGCATCCTTCAGAGGCTGCATAAACAATTTCTCGGCAATACTGCTGCCGACCGCCACCCGAGTGCCGGAACCGGAGACCACTACACTGCGACCGCGACGTTGGATTACATCCACTTCGACACCCTCCCTCAGCCCCAGGCTCAGCAGCCGCCGGACAAATTTTCGGCTGCCCTTGATATGAGCGATACGGGCATGTGCACCAACCTCCAACTGACTCAGACAGGGCAGTTTTTTATAATTTTTTTTTACTTTAGGGGCCATATCAATCATAGAATAAGAATCATTTTTATTTGCACTATACACGCTACCCGTAATAATTCAATAGAAAACCGGTATTTACAACTATTCGACAGATACAATCTTAACCTGGATCATTCATGAATTTACGCGATGATCGCGTAGAGATTTGTTTCCACAAGGGATTTTTCGAAGGAGCAGCGTATCCACGATTACGGCCGACTGAGCAACAATCTCTTGTGGGAACAAAGATCAAGCGAGGGCGTGTGCAATTTATGAAATATCCGGGTTAATTATTATCCACCGCGGGTATATCATACTACTTCCTAATTAATTGACCCGCTCGATACCTTAACCATCGAGCAGCCCTGAACCAACTACTGATTTCAAACAATATCCATGACGCCCGAAGCCATCCGTCAATATCGTCCATCCAGAGATTTATTGCAGCAACGAATCGTGCTCGTTACCGGTGCCAGTGAGGGGATAGGTAAGGCCGCTGCCCTGGCCTACGCCCGGCATGGTGCAACGGTGGTCCTGCTTGCCAAGGAGCTGAACAAGCTCGAACAGGTCTATGACGAGATCGAAAAAACCGGCGGTCCGCAACCGGCTATTTATCCGATGAACCTGGAAAGCGCCACCACCAAGGACTATGAGGATCTTGCCGGGACACTTGAAAGCGAATTCGGCCGGCTCGATGGCTTGTTGAACAATGCCGGTTGGGTCGGGGGATTGACTCCACTGCAACACTACGATGTAGAACGTTGGGCTCAGGTCATGACCATCAATCTGCACGCCCCGTTCCTGTTGAGTAAAACCTGTTTGACGCTATTGGGCCGTTCCGATGACCCCGCGATACTGTTCTCTACCGATGCCTGCCTGAGGGCCTATTGGGGCGCCTACGGTATCGCCAAACATGCAATGGAAGGACTGCTGACGATACTTTCTGATGAGCTAAACGGTGAAAATCCTATCCGGGTCAACGGTATCGATACCGGACCGGTAGGGACCTGGATGAGAAGGCAGAACTATCCCGGCGAGGATCAAAATACCCTGCCCTCACCTGAGCAAGTCATTCCGGCCTATCTCTATTTCATGGGGCCCGATAGCAAAGACTTCACTGGGCGAAATCTGCATCTCGCGGAGCGATCATCTTAAATCCGCTTAAAATGGAGTGACCCCTTTACCCAATACGATGTCCCCATTATTTATTGCCATAGCGAATTTTCGCCGTGCCTCCATCAATGCATTACCACTCAGATTCCTTAGGGCATCGTCGAAGGCCTGCTTGTCATATTGAGTCCACACACCTTGGGAGACAGCCTGGCTGAGAACCGCATCAGCCTGCTCTATCCCTGCACGCATCTTTTCCTCATCGTAGGCCGTCACAGTGGGTGCGATGGCCAGTCCAGCGCCCTGAATCTGCCGACGTAGCGATGCAAACTCTTCCTGTAACTGCTCCTGTATAGCCTGGGAAACCGTATCACGGATTGATCTATCTATTTCACTCAGCAGGGATTCATGGTCTATCGTTGTATTTTGCAGGGGCTCAATATACTCAGGATAACCCCTATTATCGGAATACCGGAAGGTGGATAGTTGATTGGAGACGCTCCGTAATTCTGTCTGTAATGAGGATATCTCAGCCGGTAACTCTTTTTGCGTGGAGTTACCGGCGATATACCCCGATACACCCCCTGCGAGCAGACCCATTAAAAGAACCGCTAGATGAGATTTCAACATTTCTGCATTCCGGCTGGTCTAGTGTTTATACCCATGGCGAATGAATTTTCAGGACATATGGTACGCTGCACACCCGAACACCCATCCGTCGTAGGGATAATGGTAGTTCATTGAATTGGCTCAACAGCAAGCGAGTGTTGCTTTGGCTGCAAAGCAGACCCGTTGAGATGAATCATGCTCGTGCATGTTCCAGTGCCATCAAACTCCACGGCCAGACTTGAACTGTCGGTCATCCCTCTAACGATAGCCATGTGGTTTGGGTCGCTGGTAACACATATTCTCGTATTCCCTGCACTATCAGTGGCCCCGCACGATACGATGGCACCATCATCACCACAAGCAATCGCTGAAAAATCGTCTGCGGTGTTTCTTGCACCCCCAATAGAACCTGCGAAAGAGGTGTCGTCTACGAGCACTGGGGCATCAGTTTTAAAACCAGCCAATGCAACCTCCATCACACACAAGGTCACAATAACCACCATACACACTAAGCGTTGCTTCATCATCATAGTCTCCTCACCTATCGTTGAAAGATCTGCTTTTCCCCGTCGCTTGGTCTCCTGCCCATCAAGTACCCTGCCTGGGTCACCTGATCACCGATAGCCGGTTGCTACCCCTCCCTAGAATAGTTATGTACGGCGGACACTTTAAAGTTGTTCGCAAATCACGTACCACCAAAAACATAGCCGATCAACCTCAAACGCTAGTTATTGTTTATTAAAGGAATAATTAAACTACAGCGTGTATGATTATATTTTATATAATCGAAATCCTCCCCCGCTGTTGGTGTCAATAAAACCATAGTTGATTAAATGTTGTTTTCCATTACCGCACCCTGTGGACTGATGGTGATAAATTGAGCCCTTCAACAAAGTCTAGGCTAGCTTTCGAGAATGGCAATGATCTATGGATTGTAAAACCACGCCTCTTCCGTCCATATTGCTATTATCCAATACCATAGATGAATTGAATAACCAGTGGGCAACCGCAACACAGAACCCCATATTGATGATTCATGTATAATATACTCCCTCATTATCTTTCTTCTTAACTTTAGAAGTCACTATACGCTCGCCCCTCTTATAACCCATCATTCTGTTTATGTTTCTTTCTCTGCGGGCTCCACAAGGAAGAAAGCCCTGAATGTCTCAGACGCATCATATGCGCCGTAATAATATGTTGCTTATTTTCCAACTCGTTAATCTATTATGTTGATAAAATACCCTTCCCTCAATACTGTCTGACGCGATTCATTCCCTGCAATTAATTAACTATTCTTAATTTTTATATTTATTTTCAATAAGATATAACGATCCAAACGGACTCTAACTAGACTGGTACGGAAAATGCGCTTGTTCTGATCTCATAATATTTAAACTCAAATAAATCGAAATTTCTGGAGAGGGGACATGAGCCAACTTAATAACTTAATCTGCGGAGTAGGTTTAGCAATGTGCGGAAATATTGCCTTTGCAACAAACACTATCAAAGCCATCGACAATAGAGTCATTGAACAATTCCCTCAGTTCAATACATCAAACCCCTATCAGACACAAAACTCCGTTGCTCCGCCAGTACCTGGTCTCAAGGGTCTACCGGGCGGTGGTTCAGTATTAGCGTATGATAAAAACGGTAATGTTGTTTGCCGTCACGCCACGGCAGAGGAGGCACAAGAACTGGCGATCTATAATGTGTCTATACCCTTACAGACCATTACAAAATTTGACGAAGATAATAGTAACGAGCGTATTACCCAAGAGCAGAATGGTCTCAGGATCACGCTGCAAGCCACTGAACAGCTGGAAAACTTCCTGGAAGCGAAGGCTGCTTTTTTGCGGGCGGCCAAGCTTTGGGAATCCATTATCGCATCTCCGATTTCCATTATTATAAATGTCGATTTTGGGCCCAATAGGTTTGGCAGTCCATTTCCTACGAATGTTCTTGGAAGCGCAACTCCACAGCCCATCGAAAGGGATTTTTTTCAAGTCCGCACCGCCCTAATCGATGGCGCGAGCACACAAGAAGAACGCTCACTTTATGAAACCCTACCACTTGATCAAATCCCCACCGATATCGGCAACATATCATCGATTAATGCGCCATCTGCTGTGTTTCGCGCACTTAGGATAGTATCTGCCACAGCAGATCCCAGTAATGAGACGGATCTTGGACCGGCACCTTCGATAGGCTTTAATTCCAACTTCAATTGGGACCTAAATCCTGACGATGGCATCGACGAAGACAAGATAGATTTTTTCGGCACAGCCGTGCATGAGATTGGACATGCATTGGGATTTTGTGTCAGAAGTAGGCGGGAGAGAGCTTAATCCCAATGCGGCTATTGCTGTATCTCTATGGGATCTTTTCAGATTTCGCCCGCAGACCGGCGGCGATTTCACCAACGCCCAAAGAATCCTATCCCCAGGAGGTGAACAGGTCTTCTATGCGGGTGACGCTGAGCTTCCACTGTCGACAGGCGGTCCAGCGGCTGACAACGGCGATGGACAACAGGCCTCTCACTGGAAAGATGATGATCAAACCGGTGTCTATGTAGGAGTAATGGACCCCACGATAGGCAAGGGGTTTCGTGTCACTGTTTCTCAAAACGACCGTCTCGCCCTAGATGCGATGGGTTACACATTGGTGACAGGGATCGACGATGGGAGCTTTGAGAACTCCATTGGACCGATCAGTGGCGGAACCGCATTTTACATCAACCGCCTGACACCCAAAGCCTATCCGGCCACGCTGACCCAAGTCTTAGTCCAATTTACCAACAGTAGCAATGTCAGCACAGGCAGCGCCTTAAACATTCTGGTAGGCACCAACCAGAATGGAGAAAGTGACATCGATTCAACACAATTTCAGTCCACTTCCGCCACCATCTCCGAGCTTGACGATTTTAATGGCTTTGATGTTCCAGATGTGACCATAGACTCGGGAGATTTCATAGTCGGTTTCAGCATGACGACGGATCAGGACATATTCCCCGGCGCGCTTGATACGACAACCTATCAGCAACGCTCCTATTTCTCTGGTGATGGGATCGATTTCGAACTGATTGATATCGCCTCTGATGGCACCCTATCCGGAAACTTTGGTATCCGAGCGCGAATCAATCGATAACGCCGCGATCTTTAATCCAGTATATTCACCTTAACACCACGGGCCCGCAGCTCATTCGCGCGCCGCTCGATAAACCGCTGAAATTCCGGCTCCTTTAAATAGGCTTGGGAGGCCACGTAGTCCATCACCGACTGGATATGGAATGCCTTGAGATAGGCCTCCGTACGGAAGACCTCCGCGCCCTGGCGGTCAAAGAAGATCAGGCTGGGGGCATATTTGACATCCAGGGTCTTGGCCCACTCCACGATTCCGGTCTCCTGGGCGTCGGGGGTTTGGATGGGGTCCTTCGACCACCTATCCAGCAACACGATATCGAAGCCTTCCAGCAGGGCCAGGCTTTCTTTGCGCTGCAGAATATCCAAGTGCAACTCATCACATGCAGCGCATCGCTTTTGCTCGAATAATACAAGTAAGGGCTTCGCACTGCGCATGACACGATCGGCCAGACGGTAGGGCGGTTGAAGAAATTGCTCACTGACATGCAATTTCCCGGTTGCCGGCTGGGGAGCCAAGGACGTAAGATAGTCTTGATAGTCGGTCTTAAGTTCCCGTTTGCCGCCCACGTATTCCAGGGCGGTGAGGAATTTGTGCGGCGGGTAATAGCCATTTATCCTCAGCACCACCCCACCCATTTCGTTAAACATCAGCAGGGTTGGGGTAAACATGACCTTTAGACCTTTGGCAAATTGTTTCTCCGTGGTCTCATTGCCTTTAAAATCCACCACCTCCCGATCACCCCACATATTGATGGCGATCAGATCGAAATACTGCCGGGTCTTGTTGGAGATCACTCGCTGGCCGAAATTGTCCTCCAGGAGTTTCTTGCAATAGGGACAACCATCCTGATAGAAATACAGGATCAGGCGCTTTTCCTGCGCGCCCGCCTCGGCGATATCCTCACGGATATCCAGAAAAGAGTCCTTGAACCAGTCAGGTTTCTGTTCATAGCCGGGATTGACCATCCCTGCTTCCAGGGATTGCCCTTCAGCGCAATGTCCGCAAATGGAATAGGTGCTCAGTATTGCGAACAACAGGATCAGGACAAATTTTACGTAATCCATTCTAAATCGCTCCTTTTTACTGGAGCGCGTAGGATGCGGCTCGCAAGCTCACGACATCCTACGCGAGCTGGCCCTAAACCTATCCAGCCTTCATTTCACCTCTAATAACTCGACCTCGAATATTAGATCGGCATTTGGCGGTATTACACCACCGGCTCCGCGCGATCCATACCCTAGTTTGGCCGGGATCATCAGGGTCCGTTTTCCGCCGACTTTCATCCCCTCGACACCTTCGTCCCAGCCTTTGATCACCCTGCCCGCACCGAGGGGAAATGAAAAAGGAACCCCCCTATCTACAGAGCTATCAAACTTCTTTCCCTTTTTGCCTTGCTCATCGAGCCACCCGGTATAATGGACATCAACCATTTTTCCATCGACCGCTTCAGTACCTGACCCTATTTTTGCATCGTCATACCGAAGTCCGGATGTTGTGGTAATCACTTCTGCATTTACTGTAGTCATAAACAAAAATATCCCCAATAAAAAGAAAACAACTTTATTCATCTTATTCCTTACTCTGTTTCGTTTGGTGTGTCGCATTTATAGAACCATCAAGGCGATTATATACAACTCTTGGAAGAGTTAGGAATGCGAATTAAATAACTTCCCTAGCTGGCGCCGCATAATCGTACGTATTCAAGGCGCGAAAACAGGCGCATAGCCTCGCTATGTCACTGTTGTCGCAACGCCGAATACGGACGATAAGGCAAGTCAGATAGGGCAAGTTATTTCAGTAGCATTCCTTAGGAACCCAAGGGACAAAACCCAAGCAGAGAACAGCGTTCGCAACTCGGATTTGGCCGGCATACCTCCTTTCCATGGCGCACGATAAGGGCATGGTATTCATTGAACAGTGAAGCATTCTTTTGCAGACTGGCCTCGAAATCAAGACGCAGTTGTTCGTAGGGTTCGCCCCCTTCGATCAGCCCCAAGCGGGAGAACAACCGTCGCGTGTAGGCATCGATGACGAACACCGGTCGGTCAAAGGCATAGAGCAGCATATCATCCGCGGTCTCCGGACCTATACCCTTTACGGCCAGTAAGGCCTGCCGTAATTGCTCGGTGGACCAGTGTCGCAGGGCCTTCATTTCCCCCTGAGACAGAAACCATAGACAGAAACACCGCAACCGATCGGCCTTGATATTGAAATAACCCGAGGGTCTAAGGGCCTCGGCCAATCTGGGATGATCACAATCCAGGATGGCCCGAGCCGTGGTTAGGCCATGCCCCTTGAGGTTTCCAATGGCGCACTCGACATTGGACCAGGCGGTGTTTTGGGTGAGTATGGCACCGATCATGACCTCGAAGGCCGAGTCCGCGGGCCACCAATGTTGCGGGCCATACAAAGACAGCAGGCCTTGATATACCGTTTTCATGATCTGGCCTTGCATGTCTTGCTATTTGGGCTAGATCCTACGAGTGATTGCGGTCGTATAGCACAAGCGCTTGATCCTTATAGCGATATTTTTTTCTCTATCCACACATATAGGGACTGATTAGAATGCAGGTTTTATCTTTAAATTGGTAAATGATCGGTCCCTCACCTGTAAGGTCTACGTTTTAATGGTTTTTTACCAAATGACTTCTTCGCAGTCGGTTTTACCGGCGGTGGTTTGAGACCGACCAAGGCGTAAAGCGCATCGCTCTGCTGCCGGGACAAATCCCTCCAGCGCCCTGATCTGAGCCCGCGTTCGAGCTGAATTGGGCCGTAGCGGATACGAATCAGACGGCTCACCACCAAACCCTGGGATTCCCATAGCCTTCTGACCTCACGATGCCGTCCCTCGCTGAGCACCACATGAAACCACTGGTTGCCCCCGGTGCCGCCGGCATGCTGGATCTGTTCAAACCGGGCCATACCGTCATCGATCTCCACCCCCTGCTTGAGCCGAGTGATGGCCTCTTCCGTGACCTGGCCATATATTCGCACGGCATATTCACGCTCGACCTCCTGCGATGGATGCATCAACAGGTTGGCCAAACCACCGTCATTAGTGAATAAAAGCAACCCGGAGGTATTTATATCTAAGCGGCCAACGGCAACCCATCGACCCTCGTGCAGACGCGGCAGATTTTGGAACACCGTCGGCCGCTCCTCGGGGTCTTTGCGGGTGGTGACTTCTCCAACAGGTTTATGGTAGGCGAGTATTCTGCACCGCAGCTCTCCGGCAATCCGTACCCTGCGGCCTTTGATCGTTATCCCGTCTTTATCGTCCGCACGATCACCCAGCTGGGCAACCTTGCCATTCACGATGACAATGCCCTGCTCGATCCACCTTTCGATCTCCCTCCTGGAGCCCAAACCCGTCCGAGCCAAGACCTTTTGTATGCGTTCTTTCACGATACACTTTCGTTAGTGCGGAATTTCGGTCCCCGGAAGCGCCATGATCACCGCTGTTTTGGTGTCGTCTGAGGTTGCATCTTCACCCTCCACGCGTTTCCCCTCTGGGTCCTGATTGGTACCGCCGTCATTGGATTGTTGCAGATCAAGTTGCGCCTGGATCGCATCCAGGTCCGTTATCTGCGCTAAGTTCGGCATGTTATCCAGGGTTTTCAGATTAAAATAATCCAGAAATGCTCGAGCACTACCATAGAGTGCCGGTTTTCCGGGCACTTCTTTATGCCCCAGGACCCGCACCCATCCGCGCTCCAGGAGGGTCTTGATGATGCTGGTGCTGACCCCCACGCCGCGGATCTGCTCGATCTCAGCACGGGTGATCGGTTGCCGATAGACGATCAATGCCAGGGTCTCCATCAATGCACGCGAGTAGCGGGGCGGCTTTTCTTCCCACAGACGGGAGACCCAGGGCTCGAATTCTTGGCGCACCTGCAGACGATAACCACTGGCGACCTCCTTGAGTTCGTAACCCCTGCCGTGGCATTGCTCCCCAAGCGCCTTTAGACACTGGCGTATCGCCTCGCGGCCGACAGCATCACGTTTTGAGTCGAATAGTTTTTCCAATTGATCCAGACTCAAAGGTTTACCTGCCGCAAGCAGGGCGGCCTCAAGGATCATTTGCAACTTCTGCGCATCCATCATTGGTCCGGTCCTCCTTCAACGAAGGTATTGGATCGCACATGAATCGGTGAAAAAGGCTTCGCCTGGGCCAGCTCGATGTACTGTTCCTTGATCAGCTCAAGTATAGCCAATAATGTCACCACTACCCCGGTACGTCCTTCCTGAGGGGTGAAAAGACGGCTGAATTCAATGAAAGACTCCGTTTCCGACATTCTTTTCAATAGGGTGGCCATACGTTCCCGCACCGATAAGGGTTCGCGTTGAATATGGTGGTGAGTAAACATGTCGGCACGATCGAGCACCTTTTTAAAGGCCAACAACAACTCACTGAGCTGCACCTGCGGCAGCGGCTTTTTGCGTTTAAGCTCGGGCGGTTTAGCGCGGGCCTGAAAGAGTTCCCGCTCCATCCGGGGCAGCGCATCGATATCCGCTGCCGCCTTCTTAAAGCGCTCATATTCCTGCAGACGACGGAGCAACTCGGCCCGCGGATCCTCCTCCTCCCCCTCTTCGACGGGACGTGGCAGCAACATGCGTGATTTGATCTCGGCCAGCATAGCAGCCATCACCAAATACTCGGCAGCCAGTTCCAGATGTACCCTTTTCATCAACTCCACATATTCCATGTATTGCCGAGTGATCTCGGCGATAGGAATATCCAGTATATCCAGGTTCTGACGTTTGATGAGATACAGCAACAGGTCCAGGGGACCCTCAAAGGCCTCGAGAAAGACCTCCAGGGCATCGGGGGGGATGTAAAGATCTTTGGGCAAGGTGGTCAGGGGCTCGCCATGTACCCGCGCCGGTGGTGAATGATGTGCTGCAGTCTGTTGCGCTATCGAGAGGGTATCAGACACGTGTCGACTATGCTGAGCTAAGGCCCATGACCGATCTAACCTCGTCCAGAGTGGTCTGAGCGATTTCCCGCGCGGCCTCCGTACCTTGCGAAATGATCTCGTTAACGGCATCCATGTCCCGTGCGTATTCCTCTGCCCTCGCCTTGAGGGGCTCCAACTCGGCCAGCACCGACTCTATCAGAGGGCGCTTGCAATCCAGACAACCGATCCCGGCCGTACGGCAACCCTCTTCCACCCAGGCCTGTACAGTGCTGTCGGAGTAGACCTGATGAAACTGCCACACTGGGCATTTAGCC
>JAAEPA010000285.1 GCA_024222475.1 Gammaproteobacteria bacterium
ACGATCTTTTTCACATCCGTACCCACCAGCGCCCCGGTTCCGGCCTCGACCGCCTCCGGGCGCTCCGTCGTCTCGCGCATCACCAGAACCGGCTTGCCCAGTGCCGGTGCTTCCTCCTGTACACCGCCCGAATCGGTCAGGATGTGATGGGCGCGATCCATCAGATATACGAAGGGCGCATAGTCCTGCGGCTCGATCAGGTGAATATTGGGAAGGTGGCCTAAAAGTCGTTCGACCGGTTCCTTGACATTCGGATTGAGGTGGACCGGATAGACCAGCTCCACATCCGGGTTGATGTCGGCAATCGTGCCGATGGCCTCGCAGATATGCTCAAATCCGCGGCCGAAATTCTCACGGCGATGGCCGGTAATCAGCATCATCCGTTTGTCGGCGCTCAAATAGTCGAATTGCTTCTCGAGAGAGGCGATCATGCCGCCGGAGCCCGATATTCGCTCGCGCATCCAGAAAAGCGCGTCGATCACGGTGTTTCCGGTGACGGTGATATCGGTTTCCCGGATTTTTTCATCCAGCAGATTTTGGCGTGACGCTTGCGTTGGCGCAAAATGATGGGCGGTCAACACAGTCGTGAGACGGCGATTGGCCTCTTCCGGCCACGGTGCATTTAGATTGCCGGAACGCAGGCCGGCCTCGACATGTCCGACCTTGATTCGCTCGAAGAATGCCGCCATCGATGCGCAGAAGGTGGTCAGCGTGTCGCCGTGAACAAGCACCATGTCGGGCCTGTAGTCCTGCAGCACGGGACGCAGCCCGGAAATGATACGCGCGCTCAGATCATGAAGGTTCTGGCCCGGTTGCATCAGATCGAGGTCGAAATCTGGCACGATGCCAAATAAATCCAGCGTCTGGTCCAGCATCTCCCGGTGCTGGGCGGTCACGCAGATTCTTGAATCGAAATCTGCATCGTCGGCTAGCGATAGCGCCAGGGGTGCCATCTTGATAGCTTCCGGACGGGTTCCGAAAATGGTCAATATTCGCCGTGTGTTCGCGCTACCTTTTGCGGTCATCAACACTCTCCGAAATACGTCGGCATTATTGCGATTGTCTTTTTATTGACCTATCGGTCGGAATGGTTAAAACCCATATGGCGCCTGTTGCGCCTAACGATATAGTTGGCAACGATAATCCTACCAGCAATTTGCACCGGTTCACCGCGTTCCTGATCGCGCCCAGCCAAAGATTCCTGCCGACGATTTGAATCATCTCAATAGAAAAATCCTAGATGTACGAATACCGTGACATCCGTGAGTCAATTCATTTTGCAGAACGAAACTCCTGATCCCTCATCATCTACCTATCCGGCTCTCGTTTGCTTCACCTATAGGCTCAACTTCCTTCTGTAGCGCTTCGATCTCGGCTTTCAACGCAACATATTCAGCCTTTTTGCGTTTGAGAAATCGACCGGTGAGCGAAGCCTTTTCTGTCAAACCTCTAGGGGTCAGTATATAGGCATATCGACGTTTGTCGTCCGACGCTGAAAAATTGCCCAGCTTAACAAAACCTCTATCGATCAGAGCACTTAAACAATAGTTCGTTGCACCAAGGCTTACACCAACCGCGTCAGCAAGCTCGCGCTGACTCAGCTCGGGATTCTCTCGGAGAAGGCGCAAGATGCGGAACCGCATGTCTTCTTGCATCTCGCTACGGCGAACCGACATCAAACCACCCCTTGAGGTAAGTCAGGAAACACAATAGCTACCGCACTAGAAGTGACTCGATGCCTTTCCAGTAGCCCACAAAAACCAGCAATGCGGCGGACAGAAAACATAATCGTTCGAATTTGAACGTTAACAAAATGTTCACCGACGGGAAACCCAAAAAATCAAATACGTTTGTATATTTATGTTGCGAACTTAGCTACCGTGTAGTGGCTAGAGCGTGTCTTGACTAGATTGAAGCATTTGATGGCGGAAATCGGTCCATTCGGCTAGGCGCGTCGAGCAGCGCGATGTGGTGCATCGGGCAAGCGGCGCAACGACGCCGATGGGCCGATTTTTCGCCGCCCACGATAGGACGATGCTGTTGATATTCTGCGGCAATCGGGCCGGGCGATTTTGGTCAAATGATTCAATCTAATCAAGACACGCTTTAGGTTCACCCAAGGCCTCAGTCAAGCGCGGAACTGCACGCATCGCTCAAACAGACAAATAGTGATCACCCTCGAGTAGGCTGAGCTACTCCCAAATTGTTGGACAGGATCTGGCGTAACTTAAGCTACTTTCTGCACCTGCTGATCGGGGTTGATTGGTTCATTTCTTTGCCACTAAACCACGGCTGGCGGCTTGCCGCCAAGGGCGGAGTGTGGGCGTTTTCGATTATAGAACTCCATCCATTTTTGAACGCCAGCTTTCGCCTCCGATCCGGTTTCCCAGGCGTGTAGGTAAACGCATTCGTATTTCAGTGACCGCCAGAGCCTTTCGACAATGATGTAGTGTAGGAACCGCCCCTTGCCATCCATCGAGATGCGCACGCCTGCGCGGCGCAGGCGATCTATACAGGCGAAGGATGTGAACTGACTGCCCTGGTCCGTGTTCATGATCTCGGGCGGCCCGAACGTGCAGATCGCTTCGTTCAACACCTCAATGCAAAAGTCAGCTTCCAGCGCGTTTGAGATGCGCCAGGCAAACACTTTTCGGGTGTGCCAGTCCATGATGACGACCAGATAGAGAAAGCCCCGCCGCATCGGCAAATGTGTGATATCCGCAGCCCATACCTGATTGCGCCGATCCACCCGCGCCCACGCAGCAGATAGGGGTAGGTCTTGTGCCCTTTCGCCGCCTTGCTGGTGTTCGGCTTCTGGTAGGTGGGCATGAGGCCCATCAGCCGCATCAGGCGACGGATGCGCTTCTCATTCACCAAATGCCCTTCATTGAGTAGGTGCAGGTCATCTGCCGAACGCCGAAGAACGGCGTTTCCAGGAACTGCTCATCGATCTGGCGCATCAGCATCAGGTTCAGCGCCGTCTCACCCTTGGGCATGTAGTAGAACGACGACCGTGAGATCGACAGCAGCTTGCGCTGCTTGCCGATGGACAGCTCGGGATTTCCCGGTTCGATCATGCCGCGCCTCACGTCACGCCCCAAGGCTTTAGCTTTCTGGCCAAAAAATCATTGGCCACGGCCAGCTCCCCGATCTTGGCATGCAGTTGTTTGACCGTCTCTTCGTCAATCTCGGGGGCTTTCTTGCCGCCGCGCTCAAAGACGCCAGACGTGCCTTCCAACAGCGCTCGCTTCCAGCCATGAATCGTCGTGGGGTGCACACCGAATTAACTGGCCAGTTCAGCCACTGTTCGCTCGCCCTTCAGCGCCTCAAGCGCCTCCTTCGCCTTGAACTCAGGGGAATGGTTCTTCCGTTTCGACATCTCTGATCTCCTCTTCGTCGAAGATCTGCAGATAGCAAATCGTAGCTTACGTCAGTGTCCGATTTTCGGGGGCAGCTCAAACTAAGCAAATCGGGTGCAGTAGCCAACTAATATTGTCGGAACTTGCGCAATGTTCCGAGCATGCGACGTATCCCACCCGAACTAAACAACTTGGCCAGGTAAATTGATCTGCGATCAGAGTCTGTTGCGAAGCCCCATGCCCAATCCTTCAGTTTTAGCGTCTGTAATTCACGAGACGTCCTATTTGGGTCACCAAGACGCACGATTGCCGTTCGTGCCCATTGCTCGGCGTCTTCAGAATAGTCAAAGGACGGATGCAACCCAGGCAATATGAGGTCTGTCGCAGCGAGCAATCCGTCGAAATGTGATTGTAATCCAGCTGTCTGAAAAGGATGACGTGCCGAGTGAATGTGGTTCTGGTCCACAATTAACGCCGCCATATCGGCAATATTTCTCAGAGAAACCAGTCGATCTTGAAAACCCGAATGCTGAATTTGCCCGTGAAACATCATGTGGATCAGTCGGTTTAACCGAGACGGAACCATAACGTTAGCGATTGCGGTTTCTTCGGCTGTTTTGAAGATTTGGTGTGTAGGCAGTAATTGCTCTCCGCTTGTTCCACCAATTTTATGGTGAATTTCAATCGCGGCTGGCCAGCGTTCATTGACAAGAGGGGCGTCATGGTGTTCAGCGGAAACGAAAAACTCATCATCCAGATAGGGATTGATATAGCCGTTTGACTCCAACGCGGCCACAGCCTGCATTATAGAGGTTTCCGGTATCAGCAAATCAAGATCAGCCATGAAGCGCTTGTAAACCTCTTGATAGGATGGTTGGACGAGTTCGCAGCCGCCCTTTAAAACCACCACCGGAATGTTTTCCTCAGCTAAGATCACCGCTGCCTCAGTAAGTTGTGCTTTCATTTTTCGATTTCGAAGCCGGTTGCCTTCTCTGATTTCCTGAAAAAATATCCTTAGATCGCGATCAATGCCCAACTGGTTTTCTTCCAGTCGCACGAGCCCGTCCGCGATCATTGGTGCAATTCCGTGGTATGAAACGATGCGCACGAGATCTTCAGCAGAGGCGGATTGAATATCCGCTATACCCGCAGCAGATATCTTCAATCCGTGGGAGGCTCGAAAAAGTTGTAGAACCGCGCGATGATTTAGGGAGTGGCAAAGCCTGTCGTCCATCGTACGGCTAGCCCAACAACAAATTTGCAGTGGCATTCATTGCCAAAATAGGTTGTTTGAATGTCAATTCGCAATCCGGATGTGGTATTTGTGTTTCGGTATGCAGCCCGATCGTCGGGTGTTCGCTGACAAGTCACCCGCCACTTTCAACTGGCTGGTCAGCTGTTTCATAGGCATTCTGCATTGTCACCGCGCCTTATGTCGAGAATAAATCACCTCTTCCCGAAAACATCAATGACGTATTGGTCGGCTAAAATCGGAAAAAGTCACCCCAGAAAATCTGGCATATCGGCTGGAGATTACTAGGTGAAAAGAGCCAGAGACCGTTAGCAAATGGCCCTATGATTGGCGCCAGCGCATGTGTCAGATATCTCGAATCAGTCAAATAAGTTGACGATATCCGGTGGTGGTCATCCACTTTGCCCGGGCCAAATGATCGCGATAAATTCGGCGAGCGCGGTCGGGTTTATCCTGCGGGTTGATTCCAAAATGCTTTGTTAGAACGTCTCGCCAATCTGCATCATCAACTTCGACGTCTAGCAGTTGCTGATAGAGTTTGAAGTGACTCCGATCGTATTCAGTCACACTTTGACAATTTGGAGGCTTGTCGAGATATTCCGACTTATTGGTTGCCACAGGCCCCTCGCGTGCAGAACATCAATTCCCAACCATTGTGAATGAAAACGGCGCCACAAATCAGCTCTGTTACGCGGGTAATCAATATAGGTTGGAACAGGCGGATACTCGGCTCAGCCGAGCTCGCTATTACGGTACGCCTCAGCGGTTTTTGATGGAAATGCAAGCGGAAGATAATAACGACTAGGACTCGCCGGTACCGTACTGGATTACCGCAGCGGTCCATTCCGGGTGTGATATTAGCTTCACCCATAACTGTAACAGCAACCCGTGTCCCAACAGCATTCGTAGGGGTATGGATGAGCGTAGGTGTGTCCAAGTTTGAGCGCGGACAATTGCGGCTTGATGTAAGCGACTTTATCACCCTCACAAAGTACCTCAACATAGACGCACATGCGTTGCTGTCAGAGTTGGCTGAGATACCTTCAGACATCAAAGTAGCAGATCGACACACGCCTCCGCGCGAACTTTCCTCAAAGCTGGCGGACGCAAATTTGACGGGCAAGGAATTTCTGGCGTTGATAGCACAGGCGCTAAAAAGCGAGACTATTCCTTCTGGAAAGAAGACATCTGGCTCAAATTCAAAACCGACCAAAAAGATGAAGAAGTGAGCATGGTCTTGTTTCGATATTGAAAACCTTCCGCCTCAGCTTTATCGTCCTGTCAGGGATGGTCACCCGAATGGGCCGAGACAGCCTGCTGGCTCGGTGGAGCGACAAGCGCAATAGAGCCCACCTGGACAGCATGACTGCTTTTTCCGAAAATTCAATTCGGTATGAGGCTGAAAACCGATACCCAGCTGATAACGCCCGCAATCCGAACGATCACCACCCTGCGGCTAAATGTATCACTTGCTTCTGGCGGGTTGAGCGATCGCGCCGCATTCAATAGGGTTGCGCCCGGC
>JAAEPA010000286.1 GCA_024222475.1 Gammaproteobacteria bacterium
CACATCGGCCCCAGTATTAGCTGAAATTACATCCAACTAATCTGTTGATCATGGTGAATACTGACTGTCCGCTCTTGGCCGTTTTCGGCCATTCAAAATGCCTCGAAACCCCCCGTTTTGGGGTGCTGATTGTGAAATCAAGTTATACATCCCGCGTTTATCCGAACGAATCCTGTAGCTATCTCGAATAGAGTCATAATTGTGAGGTCGAATATTAGAAACGGTTCATGTGGCGGCTGGTGACAGCTTCGCTAGGTTTACGCCTTCTTACAGCGTGGTGCAGTTCCCAAACACGATGAAGCCGACCTGATCGCCGGCGATTGTAGCTGACATCTTCCACGTTTTCTCAACGATGACCAGACTCCATCCGCGGCCGCCTTCGATACCCTGCAGGATCAATTTGCCGTTTTCCCGCTGGTGGTTCATGATCGTACTGCGCAAGCTTTTCCCGCCTTGTCTGATAGCCTCAATCTTTTTTTCCTTGAGATCGATTCTGAAGAACTGCGCGAGGTTTACCGTCTCGGCCGCACCCATGTAACATTCGGCCGAGGGACCACCACATTCAATGGCGTCGATCGTGGCGCATAGCAGGGGTGCCGAGCCATCGAGACCGGTGGCCGGGAGGGGCAAGGGCAGCATAAAGGCGGCGAGGCTCAAATAGAGTAGTGTTGTATCGGACAAGCTGGAAGGGGCTATAACCTAGGCCATTGCAAGTGATCTAGGTATAAGGTTAGCATGTTTATTATCACCTTTGGACTCATTGCCAATGGTAAAGATAAAACCGAATTCTGATCGGTCCCCACGCGGTTCACCGCCGCGTGTCTGCAGACTTAGCGGGGTATCGAGGTCGGCGAGGAGGCGCAGCCGCGATTGGTGTTCGGGAGTCTGCGTGAGTTATTCCCCGCGATTACGGAGAAGCGATTAGAGCTGTTACTCTATGTAGCTACTCATGAGACCCCGAACGTTCGCCAGCTCGCTGAGAGGCTGGGGCGGAATTACAAGAACGTCCATACCGACGTGCGAAAGCTCTTTGAACTGGGTTTGCTGGAAAAGAGCGACCAGGGGCAACTTACTGCACCTTTCGATGAAATCGTCATCCATGCTGAGCTACGCGATGTGGCATAGAAACTGAGTGAGTTTTCTTCGCTTTACTGCTGCCCTCATATGGCTGCGCTGAAATGTCAACAGAACCTAATGAATTTTTGAGCATATTCTATAATACCATCACACAGGCAGAGCAGATCTTCGAATATCGCGCGACCGCGCTTGAAACCTGTAGTATTTACAAGTGTATCTTGAATAACGCTCGAAAGCATATATACTGCGAGTATATATGAATGGAGGGCATATTATGAAAACGGCAAAGCTATTCGTAAACGGGAACAGTCAGGCAGTCCGCTTACCCAAAGAATATCGCTTTCGGGGTGACGAGGTGATCATCAAGCGCATGGGCAATGCCGTGGTGCTGCTGCCCAAGGATGATCCCTGGAAGGTCATGTTCGATGCCCTTGTAGAGTTTCCGCAAGACTTCACCATTTTTCGGGAGCAGCCGGAAATGCAGGAACGTGAGTCCATCGAATGAAAATCCTGCTGGATACGGACATCTGCATCTATGCGATCAATCGGAAACGGCCTGAGATCCTGGCGGGGGTCAGAGGCTACCAGATCGGTGAGGTCGGTATCTCCTCCATCACTTATGCGGAACTGCGTTTCGGTGTCGAAAACAGTACTCGCGCCGATGAAAATATGGAACGATTGGAGCGGTTCCTGTTGCCGCTGGAGATTGTGCCGTTCGATGCCGAAGCAGGTCGCCATTACGGGCGGGTTCGCACCGAACTTAGACGCGCCGGTTGCCCCATTGGCTCAAACGATCTCCTGATTGCCGCCCATGCCCTCAGCCTTGATGCGACTCTGGTGACCAACAATATCCGCGAGTTCGCCCGGGTCGCGGGTTTGCGGGTCGAGCAATGGGTGAGATGATCGACATGTCGAGCGTGGCTCCCCGGGCGGCGCCTCCCAACAGTCCCCCTTCCTTCGTGTCAAGCCCTTTCGACAGCGTATTAAGGTGTAAAGCAGAATGATCGGTCCCGTCAATGGTAAAAATTAAACCGAATTCTAATCGGTCCCCACGCGGTTCACCGCTGCGTGTCTGCAGACTTGGCGTCCGACCATCTATCCTCGATGCCGTCCAGAATCTTGTGAATTTTTGGTGTACTTGAATGCGCAGTATCGGTTGCTATCCGGCCACGTCAAGGTCTGAACGCCAGAGTGCCTACCTGGAGATCGGGCCAAGGGGGAGACGCCCGTTTGGTGGTAACCGTTTAGCCTCTCCCTTCCTTTAACAACCACTCAGAGTAATATGCATGACTGACAGGTACCGCCGCTTCGGAGACTACCGGAGAGTCCTGACCGCGGGACGCAACGAACTCAGTTTCAATGCCTTCAATCCTGAACTGAAATGGGATGCCGAGGGCAACCTCATCCCCTGTCCGCCGCCGCGCGTTAAACTGAACGCCGCCGAGACGCTCAGACTGCTCCAGCCCTATGTCTCCGTGCGTTTCATGGAGCAGGTCAAGGCCGTTGTCCCGCTGGCGCTGTACCTGGCCCTATTTCAGATCCTGTTCCTGCGACAGATGGTGGAAGACTCCTGGATCATCACCGGTGGCCTGTTCGCCGTCATTGCGGGCCTGATGTTTTTCATGGAGGGGCTCAAGCTCGGCCTGATGCCCTTCGGTACGGTCATCGGCAGCCAGCTGCCGCGTAAATCACCCCTGCCGCTGGTGCTGTTTATTACCCTGTTGCTGGGCATCGGTGTGACCTTTGCCGAACCGGCCATTGGTGCGCTGAAGGCCGCCGGCGCGAATGTGGCGGTGGAGCGGGCGCCCTACCTGTATGCATTACTCAATGATTGGTCTGGAGTACTGGTCCTGGTGATAGGCGCCAGCGTCGGTCTGGCGGCGGCGCTCGGTACCTTGCGCTTCCTGCATGGCTGGAGCCTGAAACCCCTGATCTATGCCTCCCTGCTGCCGGTGCTGGCGCTCACGCTGTTTGCCGCGTTTGATCCGGAACTGCAGAAAATACTCGGACTGGCCTGGGATTGTGGCGCCGTCACCACTGGGCCGGTCACCGTACCGCTGGTGTTGTCGCTGGGTATCGGTATCGCGGCCGCGGCCGGCAAGGGGGATTCGGGGTTGTCCGGCTTCGGCATAGTGACCCTGGCTTCGCTGTTTCCCATCATCGGTGTGCTGCTGCTTTCCCTTCACGTTTCATCCACCGTGACCCCGGAAGAAATTATCGAGGCCGCCAGGCAGGCCGCGGCGGCGGCTCATGCCGTGCAACCGGCCTGGTATGAACGCAGTCCGGGCGAGGAGATCGTGCTCGGGGTGCGTGCCATCCTGCCGCTGGTGCTGTTCCTGTTGGTGGTGCTCAAAGTGGTATTGAAGGAGAAACTCGACAATCAGGGTGAGATTTTCTATGGCATCGGCCTCACCATCATCGGCATGTGCATCTTCAATCTCGGGCTCACCTACGGGCTTTCCAATCTGGGCGCCAATGCAGGTAGCCTGGTGCCGACGGCGTTCATGGAAGTATCGGGACAGCAGGCATCCCCGCTCTATGTCTATGCGGTGGGACTGAGCCTGGCCCTGGCATTCGCCTGGTTCCTGGGTTTTGGCGCGACGCTGGCGGAGCCGGCGTTGAATGCCCTGGGCATGACTACCGAGACCCTCACCAACGGGGTGTTCAAAAAGAAGACCCTGATCAATGCGGTATCCATCGGTGTCGGGTTCGGTATCGCCATCGGCATGGCCAAGCTGATCTTCGACTTGCCGTTGGTGTGGCTGATCCTGCCCGGTTATCTGCTGGCCATGGTACTGACTTTTTTCTCCACCGAGGAGTTCGTGAACATCGCCTGGGACAGCGCCGGTGTCACCACCGGACCCATCACCGTTCCCCTGGTGCTGGCCATGGGACTGGGGTTGGGCAATGCCACCCATGCGGTGGAAGGCTTTGGGATTCTTTGCATGGCTTCCATCGGGCCGATTATCTCGGTGATGCTCACCGGTTTGTGGGCACGCTACAAGGCGAGAACGCAAACCAAGGCGGCAACCCGGGTACCCTCAGAAACACATCAACAGCAGGCCGAGGCCATCTTATGAGCGATCACAACATCACCTATCTCACCGATGTGTCCCTACTCACCTGTGTGGTGCAAAGTGGTTTCGGTTTCAGCGAAGTCATCCTCAAGGCGGCACGGGATGTCGGCGCCACGGCCGGTGCCTTCAGTCATCGCGCTCGGGGTATCGGGGCGCGTGAGCGCCTGGGCATACTGGGTATTGCGGTGGAGGCGGACAAGGAGGTCATCAGCATCATGGTCTCCTCCGAGCAACGGGACCTGGTTTATGACACCCTCTACCGGGCCGTGGATCTGAGTGTGCCGGGCAGAGGTTTCATCTACATCACACCGCTGGAGAAGGCATCCACCTACATCCCCAAGAGCATGATGGAAAAGCTGGATAATAACGGACAAGACGGGGGGCATGCATGAATGTCAAACGGCATAGCGATCAATCCATATTGCGTGAAGCCTGCAAACTCATCACCTGTGTATTGCCCGATGACGGTACTGAAAAGAGACTGATACGCGTCCTGCGTGATGAAAAGCAGATCACCCGGGCCAACAGTATAGGCTGCCTGGGCCTGGCGGTACTGGCAGACGCCAGGACCAAACCCGGTGAGTTGCCCGAGCCCACCCTGTTAAGAAAAGTCGATGTGGTGGTACCGGAAGCCGAGGCCGATGAGCTATACGACTACATCTACCAGAAAGCGCGCATCGGTCGCCCCCAGGGCGGTGCAATCTGGCTGGGTGCATTGACCCTGGCCTCGCCGTTTGCCTTGCCCGGGGATGTGCCGGTAGAAAAATCCTAGGAGTCCGCGAGGCTCCTAGCTAGCTCCGCTTCCAGCCCTCTGCGCTCGATGCCGGGAGTAATTGCAAGAATTCGCCGCTCAATTCCCGTGGCAATGAGAATTGTGTTCGTTACATAGTGATCCTACAATGGTAATGAGAGAAAAACACCAACACAGGGGAAAGATATGAAAAAGATCATAGCGGGATCGTTGGTGCTCATGATGAACATCATGGTGCCTGCCTTTGCCGCAGAGGGTCAAGGATTAGCTGATCGTTGGCTGGTCCGGGGAGGGGCGTTCTTTGTGCTGGATGCCCAGAGTCAGGTTCGGCTGGACCAGGAAAATGGCTTCATAGGGACTTCCATTGATTTCGATAGTGATCTAGAGATGGATACCTCAGACACGGTGGCGAGAATTGACGGGCATTACCGTTTCAATGAAAACCACCGAATCAATCTTGGCTGGTACGAGTTTAATCGCAGCGGTTCCAAGCGTATAGAAAAAGAGATCGAATTCGGTGATGCAACCTTTCCTATCGACGTGCAGGTCAACAGCTTTTTTGATATAAAAAGCTTTCAAGCCGCTTACCAGTGGTCGTTCTACAATGTCGAAAAGGTCGAACTTGGAGTCAGTATAGGCGCACACTTCACAGATGTAGCTCTGGGTCTACATACGCCTGATCGTAATATTGAGGAATCAACAGAAGCGTTGGCACCACTGCCCATGCTAGGTGCACACCTTCGCTATTCCATTACCCCAAATCTTGAGGTATTGGGGAAGTGGCAGGTCTTTGCCCTGGATATTGGAGATTTCGAGGGTGCTTGGACCGATTCATCTATACTGCTCGAGCACCGTACATTCAAGCATGTCGGTTTTGGTGCGGGTTTGAATGCGTTCACTTTCGATCTCGAGGCCACTAATGACGATTTCATCGGTTCCTTTGATCTAAGGATGACGGGTATTTTTGCCTACATGAAGATTTTCTAACTCGAGAGTATGGGACCGATCAGAATACAGGCTTTATCTTTACATTTGCAGATGAGTCGAAAGGGCTTGACATGAAGGG
>JAAEPA010000287.1 GCA_024222475.1 Gammaproteobacteria bacterium
ACGATCTTTTCCGAACCCCCCTTCATGTCAAGCCCTTTCGACCACGTATTAAGGTGTAAAGCACAATGATCGGTCCCAAATAACTTCCCTAACAGGTGCCGAATTATCGTTAGTATTCAAGGTGTGGCAACAGGCGCATACCCTAGCTATGTCACTGTTGGCGCAACGCTGAAGACGGACCTTAAGGTAAGTCAGATAGGGAAGTGTGTAGGTCGCATTCCTTACACACAAAAAAACATTCAATCCGATTAGCGCTTCATCGACCTTACGGCCAGGAGGAGAGATTAGTGAGTGAATTATCAGCTAAAGAAAGGGTGCTGCCTGAAAGAATTGCAGCCATAAAAAAACGCGGTGTCGTGGTCTGGGCTAGCAATGAACTCTTAGCAGACTTCAAGGACCGGTTCGACCCACAACAGATACCTGTTGTGGGCATACGTAACGTCAGGGTCTGGGGAATTCAGGTTGATGACGAGCGAGAGCTGCCCGGGCATGAACGTACCTCGATCCCGGACGAAGAACTTTGGCAAGTTGAACTCAAGGCAAAAGACGGTTCGACCTATGAGGTCAACTCAGCCCTGGTTTCCCCCGCGCCGGAATGATGCACTGACATGGGTAATGGATTGGGTTCTCAGGCACGGTATTGTGACATGGCGAGTCATCCTGAGGACCCACTCGCCACCATTGATAAACTCACAACGGACCCGCTGATTGGCACCTAACTGAACACCACGGCGCGGTTCTTACAGACGATGATCTTGTGTCTGAGGTGATACCATATCGCCCTGGCTAACACAAGCTTCTCGATG
>JAAEPA010000288.1 GCA_024222475.1 Gammaproteobacteria bacterium
CAGCGCACGCCGCATCAGCTATGGTACCCGCACCGAGCAAGGCTCGCGCGCCTTCGCAATGACGAGCAGCGTGATCGAAACCTGCCGCAAGCGCGGCGTTTCACCCTGGCCGTATCTGGCCGAGGTGATCGAAGTGGGCCGGTTAGTGATTTTCCCTGCTTGGAACCAGGGGGGAGTAACCGATTACCCCGGAACAGGCAGATGTTCGATATATCAAATATTGGCTAGATAAATTGAAACCAGAAATCCGACAGGTGACAATGGGGGCTACCCAAGACAACCTGAGTGTAGCCAAGCTCACAGCGTTCAAAATACCTACGCCTCCAGTATTGGTACAGTCAAGGATTGCTTCAGTCATCGCCGCTTACGACGACCTGATCGAGAACAACTTGCTGCGTATAAAGATACTGGAGGAGATGATGCAGAACGTCTACCGCGAGTGGTTCATCAAATTCCGTTTCCCGGGCCATAAGGATGTGTGCATAGTCGATTCACCATTAGTCCCTTACGCCGGAAGTCTTGGACAAAATGTCTAAAATTCAAATTGGCTGGGAATTCGGAACAACACCTTAGACAGGATTTACAGGATTAACAGGGTCAGGCTGATCCAAGGAAAAACCTGTAAATCCTGTGCAA
>JAAEPA010000289.1 GCA_024222475.1 Gammaproteobacteria bacterium
GGTACACTGCTCGTGGGCATCGTGGTGACCGGCACGCTGAACTGGGCGGGCTTTGAGCGGCGTAGTTTGAAGGCGTTCAAGCAGAGCCGCTTGCGCTGGATGTTCTGCTATGCCAAAAGGACCTGGTCGTGCCGTTTCTAGCAAGCAATAAGATGCATGGAAAAACCTATGGTGTGGAGTTGGTTGCCGATTGGCGACCCGTAAGGGGTTGGCGGCTTAGGGCAGCCTATAATTATTTGCAAATGGATCTACGTCATCGATGATGACAGTGGTGATATTGCATCGACGTCTACGGAGGGAGAAAGCCCAGAACATCAATTTTCGCTGCGTTCTTCAATTGATCTGCCACATAGTGTAGCGATGGATATCTGGTTGCGTTATGTAGATCGCCTACCCAGCCTGGATGTGGATCACTATGTGACCCTGGATGCGCGCGTGGCCTGGAAGACCAAGAAGAATATCGAGCTTTCGCTGGTAGGCCAGAATCTTGTTGCGTCGAAACATCTCGAGTTCAGGACCGAGTTCGTTGAAATTTCACCTACACAGGTGGAGCGGGGAGTGTATGGCAAATTGCTGTGGAGACACTGAATATACGACACCTTCTGAAAATGTCTTGTGAAAACATCACGACGCTACGCAATCCTGCTTCGCTTGGACACCGGTCCCAAGCATCCTGCCTGAGGTGTTCACTGCTTATCTTCGTTCACCCTGCGCGATCTTCGCGCGAATTCATAAATTGTTCGGATTAAGTATAGTTACTTACGAATATAGGAATATGCAAAACCTCTACTAATCAGGAGGTGTACACGATACAATTTAGTATCATGGAGTCGCGTCAAAGCCCAGGGGCTATAAAAAAGGCGGGGGTTAAACTATGCCCACAACGGTAACCGCTCAAAGGGGGGCGCCGGTACGCCGTAAAAGTTACGTTCCGGTGGTCGGTCCAGGGACCGGAAAGCTGCTCATTGCGATATTTGCCTTGTTCGCCCTACTGGCGGTGGATTCGCTGTATCTGGCGAGCATTACCCTGTTCGAGTGGGGGATGGAGCGAGTCTATCAGGACTATTTCTACCAGCTCATGTTCCTGATTCATTTGATCCTCGGGCTGGCAATCATCTTACCGGTCGTCGTCTTCGGGGCCATTCATATGCGCAGGGCCTGGCCGCGGCCGAATCGCCGTGCGGTAGGCGCTGGTTTGGCCCTCTATATCACGGCGCTGGTGTTGCTGCTCAGCGGCGTGATGCTCACCCGGTTCGAATTCTTCGAGGTCAACGACCCCAGCATCCGCGGTATGGTCTATTGGGTCCATGTGATCACGCCGTTGCTGGTCATCGGATTGTTTGTCTTGCACCGTCTGGCGGGGCGGCGGATACGCTGGCAGCTGGGTCTGCGTTGGGCCGCATTTGCCGCTACGTTACGCGGTCGTAATGTTGTTGGTGCAGGTGCAGGGTGTGCAGCGTGAGCGCACCCCATCGTCCACCGCTGAACCAACGGCCTCGGAGTTTTCCCCTTCGCTGGCGCGCACCGCGGATGGTGGGTTTATTCCAGCCGCTTCACTGATGATGCAGGATTATTGCAGAACCTGCCATGAGGACGTTACTCAGAGTTGGGAGCACAGTGTGCACCGGTTCAGTTCGTTCAACAATCCGGCCTATCTGTTCAGTGTGCGTGAGACCCGGCGAGTGGCCTATCAGCACGATGGTAACCTCAAGGCCTCGCGATTCTGCGCTGGTTGCCATGATCCCGTACCCCTGTTCAGCGGCGCCTTCGATGATCCGGATTACGACGATCAAAGCCATTTTACCGCTACCGCCGGGATCACCTGTTCGGTCTGTCATGCTATCACCGGGATCAATAGCCCGAGAGGCAATGCCGATTACACCATCACCGAGCCGGTGCACTATCCCTTCGCCTTCAGCGAACATCCTTTATTACAATGGGTGAATCATCAGTTGATCAAGGCCAAGCCGGAGTTCCATAAAAAGACTTTTCTCAAGGACTTTCATCGTAGCGCCGAATTCTGCAGCACCTGCCACAAGGTCCATCTTCCTGCCGAGGTGAATCACTATAAATGGCTGCGTGGTCAGGATCACTATGATGCCTACCTGCTCAGCGGGGTGTCCGGACACGGCATCGGCAGTTTCTACTATCCACCAAAGGCGGTGCACAGCTGCGCCGAATGCCACATGCCGCTAACGGCCTCGGAGGACTTCGGTGGCCGGTATTTCGATGCCGGTGCA
>JAAEPA010000290.1 GCA_024222475.1 Gammaproteobacteria bacterium
CCAAATAATGCCAGGGCTGTTACATCGAATTGCCTCGTCAAGTTTACTTTGTGCGCGTTCAACAACGCTAAAACCTCGTCTCTTTTCATCTTTTAAATCTTGATGTTTTGCTACAACAAACTGATTGGGTTGTCATCAAACTCACGTGAAATTCTCGGGAGTTGTTCTTTGCTCATTCGTTATGAGTATAGCCACAACCAGCGACTACCCAAACCGCTCCCCTCTTAGTCCCCAACATGTCACAATAGCCCTCTCGCCATCAACACCGAAGGAGCCCAGCTTGGATATCGATGTCTGGATCATGAATAACGAGCCTGCCATTCGCCTTGGTTTTTTCTTTGGCGTGTTCGGGCTCATCACCCTGTGGGAGATCCTCACCCCCAGGCGGGCGCTTACTGTCCCCAAAGCCCTGCGCTGGGCCAACAATCTAGGATTGATTCTGTTCAATACCCTGTTTTTGCGTCTTCTTTTTCCCGCCGCCGCGGTGGGCATGGCGGCCTTTGCCGTACAGCAGGGCTGGGGCCTTTTCAATTATTTCGATGTGCCCTACGGACTGGCCCTGGTGGCATCCGTCGTAACCTTGGATTTCGTCATCTATCTCCAGCATGTCATGGTACACGCCGTACCGCTGTTGTGGCGTCTGCACCGGGTCCACCATGCGGATCTGGATTACGATGTGACCACTGGCGCCTGCTTCCATCCGCTTGAGATCATTCTGTCCATGCTCATCAAATTCGCTACCATTGCTGTGTTGGGTCCGCCGGTGCTCGCGGTGGTGATCTTCGAGGTATTGCTCAACGCCACGGCCATGTTTAATCATGGCAACGTGCGTATTCCCCGGCCTATCGACCGAGCACTACGCTGGCTGGTCGTCACCCCGGACATGCACCGAGTGCACCACTCGGTAGAAGACGATGAGGCCGTTAGCAACTTCGGTTTCAATCTGCCCTGGTGGGACCGGTTATTCGGCACCTATCGGAATCAACCCCGGGATGGTCATGAAGACATGACCATCGGAATCCACTATTACCGTGATCCGAAAGAAGTCGACCGGCTACCGGGCATGCTAGCCCTGCCCTTCTGCGGACGGATCACAGGCTATGCCATCAATCGCCGTGAATGGACAGATCGGGGAGCGAGTGATGATCAATAAGAAATTTGGAATACAGACAACACCGGTTGACTAACTGGCAAGAAAGTTCACTCTCTTAGCGCTCTCACCGGGGCCAGAAGCTGCGGATCATCCCATTCCCGTCCACCGATCGCGCGGTAGACTAGCCGCCCTTGCGGATCGACCACGAAGGTCGTGGGCAAGCCCCTGACGGGCCACGCACTAACCACTTTTGAATCCAGATCCATGAGTAAGGGAAAGTCTACCGGGTAATTGGCGGTAAACTGGAAAATAGTATCTTCATCTTCACCCACGTTGATCGCCAGCATCAGGATATTTTGTTGTTGTAACTTCTCCCAGGCCCGCTGCATGGAGGGCATCTCCTCGCGACAGGGGGGACACCAAGTGGCCCAGAAATTCACGATCAACACCTTTCCCCGGTAATCCGACAAGCGATGGGTATTGCCATCGAAATCGGTCAACACAAAATCCGGCGCCTGGGGTTTGTTCGGCAGCGGGGTGAGACCCTCACCCGGTCGTTGCGCCAAACATTGTTGCGCGAATAAGGCCAGTAGAAAGAAAATAATTAGCTTTTGCATGGTAGGTATTCTTAGGGTGTGTCCTTACTACCTTGATCCGCGGCGCACACCAGCGCCGGAATTTTAGCGACGACTGACTCGCCATTGATGCTGACGACCAGCGAGAGATCAAACTGCTCAGCGGGCGGCAGACCAAAACTGGTCATGCCCCAATTGTAGTCTCCGGGTTCGAAGCGTTGTCTGGTCGGTAACAGCGACCATCGAAAGGCGATACGCGCCGCCTGATCAATGTCCTGGGCCTGCCACTGACGATCCCAAACCTCTCTGCTGCGCAGGGGCAAACGCTGGCCCTGATAGTGCACCCGCCAATCGTTCAGATCATAGGCAACCGGCTGTTTACCATCGTTACGAAATATGGTCTGAAAAACGCAGCCGCGACCGATAAGATCCGCAGTATCGGCTGCAAATCCTCGTCCCAGAAAGAAGGCGCGGGTCTGGTCGGGTAACCGTTGAACCAATTGCATCGTTATGCCGTTAAATTTCCAAGCCCATGACTTCAATCCGGTTTCCTTTTCGGTGCCGATAGTCACCTCCGCACAAGCGGCTTCAATCGGAAGAACCGTTGCTAACATTAACAACAGCAGAACATGTCTGAGGCCGGTAACAAAATCAGCTATCATGGCATGTACACTCAACGGTGAACAATATTTGAATTTAACAACCGGGTCGAACACGAAGGACATTTTAGACCAATATCGTGTTGATATGCGCATAAAGTTTGCGAATAACACTATCGTGCCTAAATGCAAAGACATTTGCCGATATTTCAAAAATAGTGCAGTCTAATCAGCATTTGCTTGATTTTTCACCAGGAGAATGAGGAATGCAGGATTTCGGGGAGGCGTTTCAGCTGGCGTTCGGGCTGGTGTTCACTGCCAACGCAGATCTGCTCGAAATTATCGGATTGTCACTACGGGTAAGCCTCACCGCGGCGACCATCGCGCTGATCATCGGGCTACCGCTAGGCGCTGCCGTGGCCATGGGCCGATTCCCGGGCCGCACTCTGTTCATCATAGTACTCAACGCCTTTATGGGGCTCCCTCCCGTCGTTGTTGGCCTGCTCGTCTATTTGATGATCTCAAATGCCGGTCCTTTGGGCTGGCTGCAGTTGCTGTACACCCCTACTGCCATGATCATCGCCCAATGCATTCTGATTACACCCATCATCGCGGCGCTTTCGCGCGAGATCATCGAGCAGTTGCACAATGAATACGCCGAGCAATTCCGATCGCTGTGTGTGCCGACCAATACAGCGATAGGCGCATTGCTCTGGGATGCCCGATACAGTCTGCTCACTGTCGCGCTAGCCGGTTTCGGTCGCGCGCTGGCCGAAGTCGGTGCAGTCATCATCGTTGGCGGCAACATCAATCATCTCACCCGAGTAATGACGACGGCCATTGCGCTCGAGACCTCTAAGGGTGAGCTGGCACTCGCACTCGCACTCGGTCTGGTGCTCATCTCGATTTCAATTACTGTAAACGCTACCGTCATGATGCTGCGTTCCACCGCCACCAGATGCGCCTATGCTTGAGGCTAC
>JAAEPA010000291.1 GCA_024222475.1 Gammaproteobacteria bacterium
AGAGATTTGTTTCCACAAGGAATTTTCCGAAGGAGTGGCGTATCCACGATTACGGCTGACTGAGAAAATTTTCTTGTGGAAACAAGGATCAAGCGAGGACGTGTATAATTTATGAAACATCCGGGATAGGTTTATTCCATGGATTTCGTGTTCTAACGCGGCGATGCGGCCAAGGCGGCATGCCATGGGTCCTGAAAACTTATCCATCATGAGTATAATATCGGCATGAAGCCAAAAGGGATCATCGCCGCGGGTCACGACATCACTGCCGAGGCCGCGGAACACATTTTGCGTGCAGGAGGCAATGCCTTCGATGCCATTCTGGCGGCACATCTGGCCGCCTGCGTCGCCGAGCCGGTTTTGTCATCATTGGGCGGGGGCGGATTTCTGTTAGCCAAACCGTATGATCGCAGCGCGGTAATCTATGATTTTTTTACCCATACACCCCGCAAAAAACGTCCTTCCCATGAGCTGGATTTTCGCCCCATTACGGTAGATTTCGGCACTGCGCAGCAGGAATTTCATATCGGACAAGGCACTGTCGCTACCCCCGGCTCGGTAAAGGCCTTGTTCGATATCCATCGCGACCTTGGCTGCCTTGCGCTGCAAGAGATTGCCCAGCCTGCGATCCACTATGCACGCGAAGGTGTGACGCTCAACCCTTTGCAGGCCTATATCTTGGAGATCGTAGGCCCCATCTATTCCGCAACCTCCCAGCCCCAGCAGATCTTCTGCCGTAAAGACAGCAAAGACCAAATGCTGAGCGTAGGCGAAAAGCTCGTGCAAAAGACGTTTGCGGATACCCTGGAGACGCTTTTCATTGAAGGAGAGGATCTGTTCTACCGAGGTGAAATTGCTCAGGCCATCGTCCACGATTGCCGAGAAGGCGGGGGTCACCTGGAGCTGAGCGACCTGGAAAACTATCGGGTCATTCGCCGTACGCCTTTAGACCTACGATATCGGGATATCCATGTATTGACCAATCCACCGCCCTCCTCCGGAGGCATTCTCATTGCCTTTGCATTGAAGTTGTTGAACGGACTGGATAGCGCACAATGGCGGCTTGGCGATGCGTACCACCTCCTGGAACTGGCGCAGATCATGAACCTTACCAGCAAGGCGCGTGTGGATATGCTCGCTAACCCCGCCCCTGGACAAGACCTGACGCAGCACCTTCTGGACGAGGACTATCTGCAGCAATACCGGCAACAGATCAGCGCAACCGCATACGCCCAACGCGGTACGACCCATATCAGCATCATAGACGCTCTTGGAAATGTAGCCAGCATGACCGTATCCAACGGTGAGGGCTGCGGCAGCATCATTCCCGATACTGGTATCATGCTGAATAACATGCTTGGAGAAGAAGATCTGAATCCCGGCGGGTTTCACCAATGGACCAAAAACCAACGCATGTCCTCGATGATGGCCCCCTCCTTGCTCATCGATCCCGTAGGACGACTAACGGCCCTGGGTTCCGGAGGCTCGAATCGGATCCGCTCCGCCCTATTGCAGGTATTCATCAACCTGATTGATTTCGACATGGATCTCGAAGCGGCGGTGCATAGCCCACGCATCCACCTTGAAGGTAACAGGCTCAGTGTAGAAGGTGGATTCAAGAAGGTCGAGGTCGAACGACTGATTCAGCACTATCCCAACCATGAGGTCTGGAACGAACTAAATCTGTTCTTCGGTGGCGTCCACAGCGTGGCGCAAGATGCGGCGGGGTTCAGCGGGACAGGCGATCACCGCCGGGGCGGGGTTAGCCGGCTTGTAGATTAAACTCCGAGTTTGTGACCTCTGTCCCACTCTGCCCGGGGAATGGATGCGAAATCTACTGGCAAATCGTTAGAAACTCACAGCCGCGCGACTCGAGCACACCAGACAGCTCATGGATCTAGCCGTACCCAACTGCTTGGTGACGAGCTATGAGGATCTCATCGATAACCAGGAGTTACCCGATCCCATGGATCGTCATGTATTGGCAGCAGCGATACGGTGCCAAGCTGGCGTTATCGTTAGTTTCAACATCGATTGCGCTCGAGACCTCTAAGGGTGAGCTGGCACTCGCACTCGCACTCGGTCTGGTGCTCATCTCGATTTCAATTACTGTAAACGCTACCGTCATGATGCTGCGTTCCACCGCCACCAGATGCGCCTATGCTTGAGGCTAC
>JAAEPA010000292.1 GCA_024222475.1 Gammaproteobacteria bacterium
ATACAAGCACTCGGTCGATCGGAAACTGCGGGAGAGTGAGGAAAAATACCGCCTCGCCATGGATGCTGCCCAGGACGGTTTGTGGGACTGGGAAGTGACAACTGGGAATGTCTATTACAGCCCAGGCTGGAGTCGAATCCTCGGCGCAGAGACTGTTGGCAACACTTATTCTACATGGGAGAACCGTATCCACCCAGCCGATAAGGCCCTCATATTGAATACATTGCAGTTACATTTGGCTGGAGAGACCGCTACATGGAATGAAGAGCACCGCCTGCGCAACGCCGATGGTGTTTGGATCTGGGTGCTGGGCCGAGGGCGGGTGGTCAAGCGAGATGGAGATGGAAAGCCCTTGCGTATGGTCGGGACCATGACGGACATCTCCGACCGCAAGCAAGCGGAACTGGAAAAGGAACAACTCCTCCACGATATGGACGGACGGGTGAAAGAACTCCGGTGTATGTACGGAATAACCGAGGCCACCCGGAAATTTACCAACTTGGACGATATTCTAGATGAGGCAGTAAGAATTATACCGCAGGGTTGGCAATGCCCTGAACACACGACAGCACGGATTATTCTTGACGACAAAGAGTTTGTCGAAACTCCGTTTACGCCGACCGAGTGGCAACTGGCCAGTGACCTGATTATCAACAACATATACAGGGGTTCTGTGGAGGTCTATTACAAAAAGAAATTCCCAGAGCTCGATGAGTGCCCTTTTCTGAAACAAGAGCGCAACCTCATTGACGGTATTACAAAGACATTAAGCGAGGCCATTGAACACAAAAATGCCGAAGCTGAACTAAAACACTTGGTGACACATGATGCCTTGACCGGACTGTATAACCGAAAAACACTGGAGCAACGGGTAACCAACGACATTCTAAGGACCGCCCGATATGAACGGACTTTATCGGTCTTTATGATAGATATAGACCACTTTAAACCGATCAACGATACCTACGGTCACCAGGCCGGGGATACCGTGCTTCAAAGTTTCGCAGCGGTATTGAATGGTTCAATCCGTAAAACGGATTATGTGGTCCGCTATGGTGGCGAGGAGTTTGTCATCGTCCTGCCGGAGACACCTCTCCCCATGGCCGAGGAACTGGCGGAACGGTTGCGCATTGGTATCGCCGAGCACTCTATTCTGTTAGCGGAAGGCAAGGAGCTCAATATTAC
>JAAEPA010000293.1 GCA_024222475.1 Gammaproteobacteria bacterium
AACGATTAAATTAGGCAAGCTGCATGGCACCGGTTTAAAGCAGCCAGGTGTGCAATACGCAGTAGCGGAAGAATTGTGGGAGAACGACGAATTTTTAAATGATGTGCGTTTAGCTTGCGAAGAGCAAAATGTACCTATGACGACTATTCACTCGGAATTTGCTCCCGGTCAATTAGAAATTAATTTATATCATGTGGATGATCCGCTAGTGGCTTGTGATCACGCAGTATTGTTAAAGCGTATTATCAAGGGCGTGGCATTACAGCATGGCATGTCAGCCTGTTTTATGGCGAAACCTAATGCCGATGTGGCAGGTAATGGACTGCATGTACACATCAGTATTTATGACGAGGATGATATCAATATTTTTGCTGATTATGAGTCTGACGCTGTACCTCCAGTGAATGATATTATGCGCCACGCTATCGGCGGTCTAGCTGAAACTATGGGTGATTGCATGGCGGTTTATGCACCAAACGCCAACTCTTATCGCCGTTTGGTGCCGGGTGCTTACGCGCCTGTTTCGACGGTCTGGGGTTACAATCACCGCGATGTATCGCTGCGTATTCCAACATCAGGCATTAAGGATTTACGTATTGAACATCGCGTTGCTGGTGCCGATGCCAACCCTTACTTGGTGATGGCAGGTATTTTGTCAGGCATAGATTACGGCATTCAAAATCAGTGCCCAACCCATGGCGACATGATAATAGGTGGTACCGATATCAGTGGCATGGAGGTGGATTTACCATTGAATTGGGAGAAAGCTTTGGATGCTTTTGATGCCAGCGATGTGGTGAAAGAATACTTGGGTGAAGGGTATTGTGATTTATATTCGCAGATTCGTTGGGATGAGTGTAATGCTTTCCGTTCGATTGTTTCGAATGTAGATTATGAGTGGTTCTTGCGCGCGGTTTAATTTTAGCTCCTGCCTTTGACGCTCAATCTTGCTCAGGATAACTGTTGCTGACGCCGACTTGACAGTAACATCGTTGACGTCACAGTCGATCACTCGTTTCACAAACTGTTCGCCGTGGTTCCCGGTTATCGTGATGGTTCGCGGATCTTAGTCGAACGCCAGAGATTGTGAATTTGTACACGATTGAGACGTCATTTCTGCTCCCCTTCTCGATCGGCGGCAATGGTTTCATAGGTTAGCGGTATTTGCGGGTCTTGGGGCCATTCGTCGTGCGGCTTGAGCTGATACTGGGACGGAGCTCCGCGACGTGCCGAACCCGGCCCTACCCATAGGATTTTAACGACCGCTAGCTGGGAGCGGGCATTCAAGTTTGAATCATGAATGCGTACAAAGTGCCCGTTATAGACATTAAACGCATCAAGAATGGATGTATAGCGAAGCAGAACGCCTTTGAAGAGTTTGGTTCGCACGCCGGCAGGAGGGCATAAATCAGCCTGGTCCTATGTATTATTTATTAGTAAATTTTGAATCATCTCCTCACGACCCTGTGCCATCTTTCCCTTGGCTCTGGCTAATTTCAGGGCTTCAAGCCCCAACATTTTGTAGATCTGAAGATGTGACTCCGGCCCTTGTTTCATTGCGCGCAGGTGTTTCTCTATTGTCTTTGCATCGCCACGGCTCATCGGACCGGTCAGCGCATCGGGCAGGCCGCAGTTTGCAAGCGTGTCAACACTGCCCTGTATAAGAGGCATTATCAGCGCCAGGGCATTTTGCCTGGAGATTCCAGTCTCTGTCAGCATCTCTATAGCTATTGCTTCGACGGTGGTCAGGTAGTTGGAGGAGAAACTGAGCGCAGCGTGATAGAGCGCTTTCTTGTCCTTGTCGATGACGATGGTGTTGCCGGATATGTCATTGGTAATATCTCTTCCTCGCGCAACGGCCGAGTCATTTCCCTCCAGACAGAACCAGGCAGTTTTCAGCAGTTCAGCTCCCTGTAGAGGTTCGACCATTGTTTGAGCCGGGTGCAGGGAGAGGGTATCAGCGCCTGCTGCTCGTGCGGCGTTTAGAGCGTCCGAGGTTAAGGCGCCACTCAGATGTAACACCAGTTGCTCATTGCAGAAGCCACCAGAATCAGCCATGGTTTGGCAGGTGGTTTCAATTGAACTATCAGGTGTCGAAATAATTATTGTCTCAGCCTGCCGGGATGCGGTAGCCGGGTCGGTGCCTGTGTGCTCACAATCGACCAGTGCGCCACAGCGCTGTGCGGATTCCACACTACGGCTGGAGACCGCTGCAATTGGATAACCTTCCCTGTGTAGCGCAACGATCATGGCGGTTCCTGCTGAGCCCGCACCTATTAGAGCAACTGCTGGTTTGATCAT
>JAAEPA010000294.1 GCA_024222475.1 Gammaproteobacteria bacterium
GCCTGTTTTTGGAAGTGAAAAAACGCACCAAGAAAATGGCCGCGGCCTTTCGGAATGAGAACAGTTGTTTGCTCATGTTCTATGCGGTCACCCGCAGCCTCAAGTTCCGCCGCATTCGTATGCCTGACGGATTTCCGGCTCCCGAGAAAGCCCACAATAATTGACACACTACCCGAACTTCGGGCCATCGCTACTCGAATGTAGGGCGTCGTCGATATCATAATGTGGGAAGACAGGCAGTTGTGCCAACGCGTTGACGACAATATCATTGGCAGCTTCAAGTGTCTCTAAACGAATGAAGTTGCATAGCGCCGAAAAATTGATGTCGGAAATCGTTCCCATTCGACCCAAACCCATGTTCGTTCCCCAGGCAACCAGCGTAGCCACCAGGTTGAGTTTGTCTGCGGCACGCGCGGCGTAGCGATTCAAGATGTGATCAAAGGCAGCCAGAAAACCGGTCTGCCGGTCGACCATGTGCATCAAGGTATGGGGATATCGAGGAGCGGCAGGCTATCAAATAGCGGATGGTTGAGGGGGACCTTCGAGCGTGGATAGGTCAGCTTCCAACGCGATTGCCGGCTCCGTTTCTTGACAGCCACATATTTATTCTTGCCCTCTGTGATTCGAACGTTGACGTTGACGAAACGACTTTCGAGTAGTTCTTTGAGTTCAGCCAACTGCTGCCGAATGGGTCGCTGTAAGAGCGGCAGGTCAGACTCGGCGATCAGAACGGCCTTTTGTCGCCATTGATCGTCACTGAGTAAATCATCTTCGAAGCTGCGAAAGCGAATGCTGGCGCGACAGAACACATCGCCCGCCTCAAGTCGATTGCGCAAAGATAGCAGCGCATCTTCTCGGGGATAAGACGGAAATCTCGTCGATCGGATAATGCCATAGCGCCTTGCCCTCTTGAAAAACCAGCTTCAAAAAGGCAAGGGCTTCAAGCAGGGGGTCATTGGCAGATGCCATTGTGAAAGAAACGGTTCGCACCACCCGGCGCAGCCGGCGTTTGAATTCCTGCGATTTTCTGTCCAGATACGACCATTGGAGATCGGTCTCATCTAACTTGATGTTGTTGGCAATATGGTGCGCAATCTGGCTGAGATTGGGTCGTCCCAACAACGTGAAGGCACGGGCCTGCACAACGCCAAAGGGGGTTTCGGTTGGAATAGAGCGATCCGTGAATAATGGGTATCTCCTGGCTTCCTACCGTATATTTATGCACGAAAATGGACTTTGTTGGCGAAGCCCTGTGAAAGCATTTCTAAAGGGGAAACGCTATCCTGAGTCGGAAACTCAAAATAAAGATGAGGAAATGTTGGCTACTATTTATAATGCTGACGGTCTCGTTATGACTTCGCTAACAAAGTCGGAAATGGGAGATACCCAGAATACGCATTATTCCCGAATAATTGTGGGTAAGTAAAGATAAATTCTTATCTTTACAATAATAATCCTCGAAATGGCACTGTTGCTATTTGTTGCATGAACTGTAACTGTATAGGTTCCCAATTCATCGTAAGTGTGTCTTACCAGGGAGCCTGCCGTTGTAGTTCCATCTCCGAAATCCCACGCGTAAATTACATTAGTTCCAGATGATATTGTGGCTGTGAAGGTTGTAGCATTACCCAATTCAGTTGGACTGCTGTTATTAACTGCTAAACCAGATATTGGGGTGTCAGTAATAGTTGCGATGGTCGTTTCAGTGAGCTGACTAAGACTATTGGTGGCCGTGACAATAGTAGTGTATGTGCCAATACTGGAGTAATCATGTGTTGCTATGGCTCCATTCCCTGTGGTTCCATCTCCGAAATCCCACGTGTAAATCACATTAGTTCCAGATGATATTGTGGCCATGAAGATTGTAGCATTACCCAATTCAGTTGGACTGCTGTTATTAACTGCTAAACCAGATATTGGGGTGTCAGTAATAGTTACGATAGTCGTTTCAGTGAGTTGACTAAGACTATTGGTGGCCGTGACAATAGTAGTGTATGTGCCAATACTGGAGTAATCATGTGTTGCTATGGCTCC
>JAAEPA010000295.1 GCA_024222475.1 Gammaproteobacteria bacterium
GGCCGATATGTCCTACGCCTAAGCGCTTCCGACGGTAAATTGAGCAGCAGTGACGAGGTGACAATCACGGTACGTGACGAGCCAGGTAACCCCTTCGGCACACCTGCGAATCTCAAGGCGGTGCGCGTATCCAGCAACCAGATCGATCTACAGTGGGATGACGTTACTGGCGAAACCTCATATCTCCTGATCGCTCGATCAGGTGGTACCAGAGTATTGAGGATTAGACTCGGCGCCAATGCCAACAGTTTTTCTCATTCCGAGTTATCACCAAAAACCACTTATACCTACAAGGTCCGAGCTGATCGCTCCACCGATGAGGGAGGCAATTCTGCTTGGAGTGACTTGCTCAGAGTGACCACCACGGAAGGCAAAGATGTCCCGCCACCTCAGCCCTCCCGTAGATGACACGAAGATCGCATTCATTATGAGTCATCGGGAAGGTCGTGCGGAGGCTCCGGAAAATACCCTGGCAGCCTTCGATAGAGCCCTTAACCTTGGTGTTAATATCGAAATGGATGTGCGTCTATCCAGTGACGGCGTGATCGTTGTCATTCATGATGAAACGATCGACTGCACCACAAACGGCAAAGGTTTTGTAAGGGATATGACTCTAGAACAGATAAAGAGACTGGATGCCGGTTCTCATTTCAGTCGTAGCTACAAAGGAGAGCGCATTCCCACCTTGGAGGAGGTTTTCGATCTCTTTATCGCCCAAGCTCCTGATAATGTAATCATGTCCATAGATACACATGCTGAGAGCGCATCAATGTATGAACCTCTCATCGAGCTGCTACAGCGTTACGACCTCTTTGAAAGGACTTTCATCGAGGTCACAGATACCCGTGTTGGCGATGCATTGCGGCTACGTGACAACCGTGTTCAACTCGCCGTCTGGGCACCCTCCAACAGAGAGATCGACGCTGCAATAGACTACCCACACTACCAGCAGATTAAAACGAGGTCTCGTTATGCAGGACGCGTTGGAGACGTTCACAACGCGGATAAGACACTAATCGCCTTCGTCAATTCCGACGGGGACATTAAAACCATCAGAAACTTCGATATTGATGGCATTAATACCGACCGCCCGGAACAAATGCTATCGGAGTTCGATGATTGACAGAACGGGAGCCCCCCCTTATCAAAGGAAGATGATGAGGGAGGGGCACAAAATAACTTCCCAAACGAGCATCGAATAGTCGTTTGTGTCTAAGACATGGCAGCAGGCGCATAACCTAGGCTAGGTCACTATTATCGCAATATCGAATATGGGTGATTGAGCAAGCCAGATGGAGAAAATACTTCGGTAGCATTTTTAAGAGTATTTTAAAACTGATGATATATCCGAAACCCCCAGTGAAATAAAGATATTCATGACTATAGAGCTAAAGTCCTCCATCCTCTTCTGCTATGCTCACTACGTTAGACGGCATACTTTCGATACCCACGCTGTTGTAGGCAGTCAAAATAAAGTAATGAGTATCTGATAATAAATTTTCTACCACATAGCTTGCTATCCCTGGACTTGGGACGTCAATAACATTCGGAAAACTATCTGGGCTGGTTCCATATTTAATTTTATAGCCTGCGAGGTCATTGAGTGGGCTACCATCCTCGTTGGTGGTCGGCGGTGTCCAGCTTAGGCTGGCCGTGCCCTGACCAAACTGATTGACCTCTATGGTCATTGAGTCAGAGGCTTCCCCTCCATTTCCCATACAAATTAAACTATAGGTACTGTCTATCACCAATGGACCTACCAATTCGCTCCCGGATGTCGCCCTACTCCCTGTCCAATCGCCAGAAGCAGAACAGGAGGTAGCATTCTCGGAAGACCAGGTCAGCGTGGCCGTGCCATTCTTTTCTACTGATAAAGTATTCGACTGAAATGACAAAGCGGGTGGAGGTGACTCATCGACTGACTCATCGGCTGATTCATCGGCTGATTCATCGGCTGATTCATCGACTGATTCATCGACTGATTCATCGGCTGATTCATCGGCTGATTCATCGACTGATTCATCGGCTGATTCATCGACTGATTCATCGACTGATTCATCGACTGATTCATCGAC
>JAAEPA010000296.1 GCA_024222475.1 Gammaproteobacteria bacterium
CTGATCAAAACGGAATATCGTCGTCAAATTCATCGGAACCTGACTGCGGTTTGGGTTGTGGAGCCGCAGCGGGTCCGCGATTGGGTTCTGATGAGTTTGTCGGTGACGAAGACGGTGCGTCAAAACTGGTGCTGCCCGCCGCCCGTCCACCCAGCATTTGCATATCATTGGCGACGATCTCGGTGGTATAACGATCCTGCCCACTGTTGTCTTGCCATTTTCTGGTCTGCAGGCGTCCCTCGATGTAGACCTGTGAACCCTTGCGCAGGTACTCTCCCGCGATCTCGGCCAGACGACGGAACATGACGATCCGGTGCCACTCGGTGCGTTCCTGCCGTTCGCCTGTCGTCTTGTCGCTCCAGGAATCCGTCGTAGCCACGGAGACATTGCATACCGCGCCGCCGCTGGGCATGTACTTGACCTCCGGATCCTGCCCCAGATTGCCCACTAGAATAACCTTGTTTACGCCCCTTGCCATAATTGTATCCCGATTGCTGGTTGATTTGAGTTCGTATTTAACCCGGATATTTCATAAATTGCACGCGCCCTCGCTTGATCCTTGTTTCCACAAGAAATTATGCTCAGTCGGCCGTAATCGTGGATACGCCGCTCCTTCGCATAATCCCTTGTGAAAACAATTCTCTACGCGATCATCGTGCAAATTCATGAAATATCCGGGTTAAATTTTACGCTGGAGAGGTAGAAAATTCACGTAATCTACTCTCATCCAATATCTTACGATCCACTTTCAGATAGGCCACACTATCCTCGGGGATCACCACCGCTTCCGCGACACCTTCAACCCGGCTCAGCTCATGAACCATGATTCTGGCATGTTCCGAACTGAGCTGACCTACATTCAACAGATAGCTGCTGAGATATCGTGGATTTTTCATACTCGCACCGATCAGTAACCATACCAGAATAGCCATACCACTGCCCGTGAATACGGCCTGCGGCCCCCAAGTCTGTAACACGACGCCTCCCAGGGCTCCTCCGGCAAAGGCCCCTAGAAACTGACTGCTGGAAAACACCCCCATCGAGGTACCCTTGACATCGGGCGCCGTCAATTTCGTCACCAGGGATGGCAGGGAGGCTTCCAGGAGATTAAATGCCGTGAAAAACAATAGTAGTCCAGTGGCCATGGCATAGATGCCTTGTCCGCTGCGGAAAAAAAAGAATTCCACTATGGCCAGCAGTGCGATTGCTCCTACAAAAACCGGCTTCAATTTACGACGCTTTTCAGCCACGATAATAAAGGGCAGCATCAATAGAAAGGAACCCAGTAATACCGGGAAATAAAGCATCCAATGATGTTGCGGTAGCAATCCGGCTTGATCCCTCAGCAGCACCGGGATAACGATGAAATTGGCCGTCAAGACCATATGCAGGACAAAAATTCCCAGGTCTAGTCGCAACAGTTCAGGGTCGGATACGATTCGTCGAATGGCAGAACCCACGACCCGGGTATCTCGCTGCAAACGCCTGCTCACGGGCTGAGGAACGAAACGAAGTACGATAACAATGGCCACCAGAGCGAGTACCGCGGTAAGCCAGAAAATTCCAGGCACCCCGATCCAGTGGTTTAGTACCGGCCCTGCCACTAAGGCCACTGAAAACGCCATTCCGATACTCAATCCGATCGCCGCCATAACTTTAGTGCGATGTTCCTCACGGGTCAGATCGGCCGCCAAGGCCATGACCGCTGCGGCAATGGCCCCCGAACCCTGAAGCGCCCGTCCGAAGATTACCCAGGTGAGAGTATCCGCCAGGGCGGCAACCGCGCTGCCTGCCGCAAAAACCAGCAAACCGCCAATGATTACCGGTTTACGACCGATGCGATCAGACAACATGCCCAGCGGGATTTGCAACAAGGCCTGGGTCAGACCATAGGCGCCGATAGCAAGCCCGATCAACAAGGGGGTGACCTTTTCGAAGTCTTCCGCATACAAGGCAAATACTGGAAGGATCATAAATAAACCCAGCATCCGCACGGCATAAACCGCGCCTAGCGAGAGGGTCGAACGGCGTTCCAGTGCCGTCATTTTATCGGAATAATCAGAACTCATAGATCCGCACTTTGCTTCCTAACCGGAAAACAGCGTATATTAACAAGTTTGTCCACCTAGCGTGAAATCAATGCAATTGCACACGATCCGCATCCGTGGGGCTAGAACCCATAACCTGAAAGACATCGATCTCGATCTACCTCGAGACAGTCTAGTGGTGATTACCGGGCTATCGGGCTCCGGCAAGTCCTCCCTGGCCTTCGACACGATTTTTGCGGAAGGTCAACGCCGTTACGTGGAATCCCTGTCCGCCTACGCGCGCCAGTTCCTGGCCAGGATGGAAAAGCCGGATGTAGACTATATCGAAGGTCTATCACCGGCGATCTCCATAGAGCAGAAGGCCTCCTCTCAGAATCCCCGTTCTACTGTAGGCACTATTACTGAAATCTACGACTATTTACGCCTGTTATTTGCGCGGGTCGGTATCCCTCGCTGCCCGGAACACGGCCTTGAGCTGGAAGCC
>JAAEPA010000297.1 GCA_024222475.1 Gammaproteobacteria bacterium
ATTTACGGGCAACTATGTGTAGAAGCCCGGATTCAAAAGCATCTCTGCCGGGAGCAGGCTGCATTGGGTGCAAGTGAGCCTTTCCTGAAGCTATTTCATCGCGGAAGAAGCAGTACTTGTTACATTTGTGGCATGTGTGTGAGTTTATACGTGGTTGGTTCCAATAGTTTTCTCGCTCCAATAGTTGGATGTCCTCAATTCCGCTCAATTCCGCCACTTCAATTCTGCCAGGATGTCCTCAATTCCGTCTACTGCCATACTCCAGTGATTTCAAGATCTCGATATTCTCGCTCAGGGCATAGCTCTCCAATTCAAACAGCCGGATCAGACCATCGATCAGTTGGGTAACATTCTGCGCGGAAATATTTTCGAGGTTTCCGAGATTGGCGATATTGCGGGTCGTGGATTTCCCATTGACGCGAACCGATTCACTGATGACCAGGTATTGATAGTTTTTATGCTTATTTCTAATCCTGATAACATGCGCAAACATGCTCTTGCCCATTGCGTAGGGTGATGAATCGGCAGTCCTCGGTGCGGTTGTTTGATCCGCACGCTTCGCACTCGAGTGCTACCCCAGCGACCTATATTTACACCACGTTATTATAGGGCCTATCCATTATATTACAAAGCAGTTATGCATATAGATAACTATTAGTTTTCACCACGCGTTTCTGGGCGATCAGAAATGGCCGTCAAGATTATCAGTGGGTTAGGACGAACCGGTGCCGCGCCGGGGCGTTTTCAGGGGGGGTGTTGTCTAATAGGGGACTCATGTTCGTCGATTCACACGAGCTCACGGATGATGCCGCCGCTGAGGTTCTCGACTTCTTGCTCGAGCTCACGAATGCATTCGAAAACCAGTATCTTGTACAGTTACGACGTCACTATCAGTCAAACGAATTGCCACATTCTGAGGGCTGGGTCCCGGATTTCGATGACGATTTACCCACCTTCTGAGACACCATAATTATCATATCCAAGTGACCGGCAGGATGGCCGGTCGTTATCCCTCACTCATATCTCCTTCTGAACCATCAATTTTCCTGAATATAGGCACATCAGTTAGCGTGGATACGCTCAGCTCATCCGTAAATGGCTCAAAGCGGGCATACTGGAGACAGACGGAAAAGTGATCCACCCGGAAACGGGATCGCCGCAAGGCGGAATCGTGTCACCGATCCTCGCAAATATCTATCTTCACAATGCCCTCGATATGTGGTTCGAGGAAACCGTCAAGGCACACTGCCGAGGGGCAGCGTACCTGTGCCGGTATGCGGACGACTTCATCTGCGCCTTCGAGTACGAGACCGATGCCGAACGCTTCTACAAAGCGCTGGGTAAACGGATGAGCTCGTACAAACTGGAACTGGCCGAAGAAAAGACGAATCTCGTCAAGTTCAGCCGGCGTGACAGGAAGCACAGTGGCGCACTGGAGTTTCTGGGCTTCGAGTTTCGGTGGGGACTCAACCACCGCCGCAAGCTCGTGCTCAAGCGACGGACCGCCCGCAAGAAGTACCGCGCCTCGCTGGCGGGGTACTACGCATGGATCCGAGCAAACTGTCGGCTACCCAAGGCGAAGCTCTTCGCGGCGCTCAACGCCAAGCTTCGCGGATACTATAATTTCTACGGTGTCCGAGGCAACTTCGACAGTATCGACGACTTCTTCTATCACGTAACGCTAATGCTCTACCGGTTGATGAACCGCCGCAGTCAGCGCCGGAGCTACAACTGGAAAGGCTATGCCGAGTTGATAAAGGTCTTCAAGCTCCAACGACCACGCATCTGCCACAGCTTCTGAGTATCAGCCAAATGTCGCCAAGTGCGAAGCGAGTAACTTCGAGGAGCCCGGTGCGGTAGTTCCGCACGCCGGGATCTGTACGGGGGCGGCCGGG
>JAAEPA010000298.1 GCA_024222475.1 Gammaproteobacteria bacterium
ACAGATTTTGCTGAGGAGGCATAAGTAATAATATGCTGAGCCTCTTGCAAAACTCGCCAGCGAAGTGGAATTATTAGCTGAAGAAGACAAGAAAGGAAGGGTCCCGATCCTTTCTGATGTTAAAATAGGTTTGCAGAGCAAACCAAAAAGGACCGGGAGATGAACCAGTTACGTGAGGCATTATCGCAGTATTGGCTGAATATTCAAGGGTCGCTTTTCCCTTGGCTGAAAGAAGAACTCGGCGGGCTAACAGAGAAGCTGCAACAACTGGTAACGACACTGGAATTGGTTCGAGTAGAAGAGTTTCTTTGTACGACGTACGCTCTACCCGGACGCCCGCCCGCAGACCGCAGCGCCATCGCACGCGCTTTTGTCGCCAAGATGGTTTATAACATGCCAACTACCCGGGCATTGATCGATCGGTTGAAATCCGACCCGCAATTGCGCCGAATATGCGGCTGGGAGCGCAACAACGAAATTCCGGGCGAATGGACCTTTTCCCGGGCCTTTGCGGAATTTACTGAAACTCGTCTGACGGAACGTGTGCACCAGTCGCTGATCAACAAAAGCTATGCGGGCGAGATTGTGGGGCATATCTCAAGGGATTCTACGGCCATCGAAGCACGGGAGAAACCCATCAAGAAGCACAGCGAAGAGCCGCAGCAGAAAAAGCCCAGGAAGCGGGGACGGCCGAGAAAAGGCGAAGAGCGCACCAAAGAGCCGACACGCCTGGAAAGGCAGGTCGCCGGGATGAGCCTGGCGGAGATGCTCGATGACTTACCGAAGGCCTGTGACGTGGGGACGAAGAAAAACAGCAAGGGCTACAAAAGCAGTTGGACCGGTTACAAATTTCATATTGATGCGGCTGACGGCGGTATCCCCATCAGCTGCATCCTGACATCGGCCTCCAGTCACGACAGCCAAAGCGCCATTCCCTTGGCCGCCATGACGAGCGGGCGTGTTACCAATCTCTATGATCTAATGGACAGCGCTTATGATGCGTCCGAGATCCATGACTACAGTCGGCAGTTGGAGCATGTCCCACTGATCGATACCAACCCGCGCAGGAACAAGGCGCTGAAGGAAGAACTGGCAAACGAAACCAAGCGCTGCAAAGTCGCC
>JAAEPA010000299.1 GCA_024222475.1 Gammaproteobacteria bacterium
ACATCCTCCAAAATCACTACTATTTTTGTAACCGCTTGAATCGAAAATATCCATGCTATGGGTGTCCGCTTCGGGCACCTTTGAGACCTACAAGCCTATATCCTGAACGTCTGCTCTATAACAAAGCAGGCATTCAATTAATTTGCCACTAGGTCTTTGATCGGCCGAGGCCGTGTGAAAAGAGCTTTGTATTTGTTTAGCCCGGCGTCTTCTCGATATCGCACCATATTTGTTGTGTCACCGAGTGAAATCACCGTAGAGGCGCCGGAATGCTCGGCGATGTTTCCAATAAAATAGTTCGTCTCTTCCAGGTGATCTGAGACCCCGTTAGTTGTAAAGATAGCCCTCTCAGGCTACCTGCAGCTGTTCCATAATCTTCGCCACTCCAAGCACTTTAATGGCTCGCTTCAAATTATAGGCGAGTACATGCAGACTCATCTCCGCTTGAACATTCGGTAATCGTTTCATTAAGAAGTGTGTGGATCCCATCCAGTGCTTGATCGTGCCAAAAGGATGCTCGACCAGCCGCTTGCGTTGGCGCATCGCATCCGGATTCTGCTTAAGCAAAGCATCAGCAGAATCCAGTATGTCTTCGTTCTCCCAACGTTTAATGCGTTTGGCATGGCTCGTCGTGCACTGCCACTGCAGTGGGCAAGATGAACACTGGTAGGTCATATACACCCACTGTGTCTTGCCCTTCTCGACACTGTCGAATCGGTACGTTAGATGTTGCCCAGCTGGGCAGATGTATTCATTGTGCTCTACGTCGTAGTGAAAGTCGGCCTTCGAGTATCGCCCCTTCGCCTTGCTATGTGAGCTATCTGTTTTCGGCACCAGCGCCTTGATGCCGGTCGCATAACAGTCGACGATTTCTTCACCCTTGTAGTAACCAGGATCAGCAATCACCGTGAGTGCCTTCGTATCGAGTGCCGCTGCGACTTGACCCGCCATCGAAGACAGCTGGCTGCGATCACTCGGCTCGTTGGTCACTTCATGCGTTGCAATCAGATGATGTTTGCTGTCCACCGCACTTTGCACGTTATAGCTCACCGTACTACCGCCACCGGCCTTCATCATCGAGCGGGCATCGGGATCGGTTAGTGACACCTGGCTGTCCGGATGTGCTTCAACCTCGGCTTCGTGTGCCTTCAGTTGCTTCATCTTCACTTCCATCGAGGCGATCTTCTGTTTTAACTCCGCTGCCGTGACTTCCCGGATCTCCGGTTCTTCTCGATCCGCAGCATCGAGCTTCGCCAAGTAGCGGTCGATATTTGCCTGGGTCTTTTTAAGCCTGCGCTTCACGCTCTTCTTCGTAAAGTTCTTGTCGCGGCTG
>JAAEPA010000300.1 GCA_024222475.1 Gammaproteobacteria bacterium
GGCGTTTATTTCAAGACGCTGCGCGAGCAGATCGTTGTCAGCGAGTTGATGGCGGGTGGTCGCAAATTCCGCTGTGACAGCATCGTCGCGCTGATCCAGAAGGAAGCCTATGTAGAGGGCGTCTGCTCCTATTTGCGGCAGGTGCTGGAGAGCGCCAAGCATTGGCATGATCGGGAGGTGGTGGGTATACCGCCGCTGAAAAAGGAAGAAGCCAAACTGGCTGTGTTAAAGGCGCTGCACTGAAATGAGCTTTCGTCCCATCTATGAGGGTTGGGATTTGCCGGGCCGCGTATCGCGTAGCATCCGGCGGACATTTGCCGGAATTGGTCTCAATCGCGATACACACGGCGCCCACTCCCTTTCAGAAGCGGTGCGCAACAAACTGCAAACGCACAATCTCGATACTGACGTGGGACGGCACACATTTGCCTTATCTATGGCCGACACCGTCATTGCGGATTGCGGTGGCCAAGCGGACGGCTCGTTCCGGGATCATCTTGCGGCTATCATGGCTGACCTCATCGACTATGAAGGCTGGTTTGCGCTCCCGGACTTTGCCGCCACCATCGAACTCAATCGATCTGATCTCTGGGAGCTTGAAGATCAGCTCAAGCGGGTGGAAACGATTGTCGATCACTTGGACGAGGTTTCAACGCTGGCGGTGGCGTTTCTCGGAACACTCGTGCAGCCACTCATCGACCAACATCCAGAGCTCCTTCACGAGGACAATTCCAGTTCCGGCGATATTTCTTTTGCCGCCAATCTGCGTGACCTGATGCAGCAGATACCGGAAACTGTCGAACACATTATGCAGGTGCCATTTGCACCAGATCTGGAACCATTGGCGATCACGCCGCGCCTCAAAGATCACCTGGAATACAATCTTCATATTGCGTCTGGTGGCGTGCCGGGTGATGCGGACAGTGTGCGAACGCCGAAACTTCCCACCAGGCAGTCCTCCATTTCTGATGAAAAGGTGCCGGATGCCTACCTCGGTGGAACACCGCTCCTGGCACTGCTTGACTATCCGCTGTCAATCAAGCTGCCGCAGGAAACGCGTTTTGAACACCAGCACATCGTTGCCGGTTCCGGTCACGGCAAAACCCAGACCCTGCAACATCTCATTTTGCATGACCTTGAAGCGGTGGCCAAAGGTGATGCCTCGATCATTGTGATCGACAGCCAGAGTGACCTCATCAACAACATAGCGGGACTGGAGCTGTTTGCACCGGGACAACCGCTTTCAGATCGCTTGGTGCTGATTGATCCAACCGATCTTGAGTGGCCCGTTGCGCTCAATCTCTTTGACGTGGGTCTCGATCGTCTTGACCAGTATTCGCAGCTTGACCGGGAACGGCTCACCAACAGCATTCTGGAACTTTATGATTTTGTCCTTGGCTCACTGCTTGATGCGGGGATGACGCAAAAACAAACCGTCATATTTCGATACATCACCCGGCTTTTGCTCCACATTCCCGAAGCCACGATTCATA
>JAAEPA010000301.1 GCA_024222475.1 Gammaproteobacteria bacterium
CCCTGTTTGTCTTTTTTTGGGTAGAGACCTTTTTCGCTCGCAATATTGCCGATGTGCGACCCCTGTTCGAATGGATGCCGCTGTTGCTGATCTTCCTGGTAGCGGCTATCACCATGCGCATGTGGTCGGAGGAGCGGCGCGCCGGCACCCTGGAGTTTCTGCTTACCGCGCCAGTCAAGAGCTACCAGTTGGTGCTTGGCAAATTTCTCGCCTGTCTGGCGCTGTTAGCCGTGGCCTTGGCGTTGACCCTGCCTTTGCCGCTAACCGTTAGCCTGCTCGGCTCGCTGGATTGGGGGCCGGTGTTCGGCGGTTATCTCGCCACCTTGTTTCTGGCGGCGGCCTATGCTGCTATCGGGCTGTTTCTCAGTGCCCGTTCGGCCAACCAGATCGTCAGCTTGATATTGACTGCCGTGGTCTGCGGCATTTTCTATCTGCTGGGTTCCGATGCCTTGACTGGCTTGTTTGGCAACCGGGCCTCGGAGTTTCTCAAACTGCTGGGCTCCGGTTCGCGTTTTGCCTCCATTACCCGCGGAGTGATCGACCTGCGGGATCTCTACTACTACCTGAGCCTGGTGGGCGTATTTCTCACGCTGAACGTATTTACGCTGGAATGGCTGCGCTGGGCCGGTAATCCGGCAAATTCCAATCACCGGCGCTGGGGGTTGGTGACCGGGTTGTTGGCGGCTAATTTTCTGGCGGCCAATTTGTGGCTCGCTCCGGTGGGCTCGGTTCGCGCCGATGTGACCCAGGGTAATGTCTACTCCATCTCCGAGGCTACCCGAAATTACTTGGCGCAGCTGCGGGAGCCGCTGCTGGTTCGAGGCTATTTCAGCGCCCAAACCCATCCCTTGTTGGCGCCGCTGGTACCGCGTCTGCGTGACCTGTTGGAGGAGTATGCGGTGGCCGGCGAGGGTCGAGTGAGGGTGGAATTCATCGATCCTCAGGAGCATCCTGAGTTGGAGCAGGAAGCGAATGAAAAATACTCTATCCGTCCGGTGCCATTCCAGTTTGCCAGTAAGTACCAGGCCTCGGTGGTCAATTCATACTTTAATATCCTGGTTCAGTATGGTGATCAGTACGAGGTGCTGGGGTTTAAGGATCTCATTGAGGTCAAGGTACAGAGCGAGGCCGATCTGGACGTGGAACTGCGCAATCCCGAGTATGATCTCACCCAGTCCATCAAGAAGGTGCTCTATGCCTATCAGGGGGCTGGTGAACTATTCGATAATATTTCCCATCCGATCAGTTTCAAGGGTTACATCTCGTCCGCTGAGAAGCTACCCGAAGTGCTCAGGACACTGCGCACAGCCTTGGGCGTTACTTTGAATGAGTTAGCCGAGGGCTCGGGCGGTAAGCTGGATATTGAGATTAGTGACCCTGATGCTGAGGGTGGCGCCCTGGCCCAGCGGCTCAAAACTGAGTTTGGTTTCCGTCCCATGGCCGCCAGTCTGTTAGATACCCATACCTTCTGGTTCTACATGACCCTGGAAGGCGATGGACGGGTCGTGCAGGTGCCGCTGCCGGAGAAATACGAGAAGGCTGGGCTTGAACGCGGCATCCAGGCCGCCCTAAGGCGTTTCTCTAAGGGTTTTCTGAAGACCGTGGCTTTGCATGCGCCGGCTTCGGCTCCGGCGTTGTCCCAGTTTGGTATGGCGGCTCAGGGCAAGCGCTTCACCTGGCTGCGAGATACCTTGGAGGAGGATTACAATCTGACATCGACAGACTTGAAGAGCGGTCAGGTGCCTGATGAGGCCGATCTGCTGCTGCTGGCCTCGCCGGATACGCTGGACCAGAAGCAGCTGTTCGCCGTGGATCAGTTCCTGATGCGTGGCGGCACGGTAGTTATGGCTACATCGCCCTTTGATATCGAAAGCCAGGGGACGTTGGCCGCCCGTAAACACGAATCCGGCTTGAACGATTGGCTGACCCACCACGGCGTGACCTTGGAGAAGCAGATGGTGCTCGATCCGCAGAATGCTGCCTTCCCAATCCCGGTTAATCGTCGTATCGGTGGTTTTACGGTGCAAGAAACCCGGATGGTGGATTACCCCTATTTTAGTGATATTCGCGGTGATGGCATCGAGCAGGAGAGCGGCCTTGCCGTCGGCATCGACCAGGTCACCATGACCTGGCCTTCGCCGATAACACTGGATGAGCAGAAGAACCAAGATCGCAAGGTGATTCGCCTGCTGGAAAGTTCGGATAAGACATGGACCGCTGATAGCCTGGATATCCAGCCCGATTTCCAGACTCACGGCCCGCTCGGTTTCCCGGCTGGAGCGCAACGAGGCGCACGGTTGTTGGCGGTAGCGCTGGAGGGGCGTTTCGACTCCTTCTTCAAGGGAAAACCCTCACCGCTGGCCGTTCAAGAAGAACCGGTGGATACCAAGGCGGAGCCTGCAAAGAGCGATGAGAAGGATGACGCTGAGGCAAGTACAGATGAACAGAAAGAACCGATCATCACCCGAATGATTGACCGCTCCCCCGAGTCGGCTCGCATTATTCTGTTCGCCTCCAACAGCTTTCTCACCGACAAGATGCTGGATCTAGCCGCCTCCGGGCTGGGCACCCGTTATCTCAAACCGGTGCAGCTGGTAGAAAATGCCATCGACTGGTCCCTGGAGGATCGTGGCCTGCTTGCCATTCGCGGTAGAGCCCATTTCTCGCGCACCCTTGATCCATTGGATCGGGAATCTCAGATGTTCTGGGAGTATCTCAACTATGGTCTGGCGCTGTTCGGTCTGTTGCTGGTCGGGTTGGTCCGCAGGCGAAGCAACAAGCAGGCAGCATTGCGCTATGCCGCCATTCTGGGTACGGCTAAATAAAGGGGAGGGTATCAATGATGAAAAAGTGGATTTCTATACTGAGCGGCCTGTTGGTGGCGCAACTGGTGTTGGCGATGGCCATTAACCTGACGGGCGAAGACTATGGGGCCTTTCTGGCTGAAGAGAAAATACTCGCTTTCGAGCAACAAGCCGTAGACGGACTGCGTATTGAAGGTGGCACGGATAGCGTAGTGCTGAAAAAGCAAGGAGGTCAATGGTCATTACCGGAAAGTGGCGATTTCCCAGCCAGTCAGGGCAGCGTCGAAGGGTTGCTGGACAAACTCGCCACCTTGGAGAAGGGCTGGCCCGTAGCCACTACCGGCGGCGCGGCCCGGCACTTCAAGGTGGCGGAGGGCCAGTTTGAGCAAAAACTGGTGCTGCTTTCCGGCGATGATGTACAGGCTACCCTCTATGTCGGCTCTTCACCGGGATTTCGCAAGGTGCATGTGAGGTCGGGGGATGAGGATGAAGTCTATGCGGCGGCGTTCAATGCATGGGAAGCGAATGCGAAAACCGACGACTGGATCGATAAAAGCATCCTTAAACTTAATGAGAGTGATGTGGAACGCGTCGAGATGCCCGCCGCCACTCTGCAAAGGAAAGAGGATCAGTTGCAGGTGGCGGGTCTTGAAGCGCAGGAGCAGACCGACGAGAAAGCGGTCCGCTCCCTGATTGGCAAACTGACCGAACTGCGTATCCAGTCCCTGCTGGGTCCCGAGGCCAAGCCTGAATACCGGCAGGACGAGCCGGTGCTGGAAATCGAGGTGGCACGCAAGGACAGCGACGTTTTGAGCTATCGCTTTTCAAAGCCGAAAGAGGCGTCGTATTTTGTGCTGAAGCGCTCGGATCTGGACCACTATTTCAAGGTTGCTGAATCTACGGTAAAACCGATCCTTGATACGGCACGAGAGAAACTGGTCCAGGCCAGGGCGGAAGAGGCTTCCAATGAAGCCGCTGGGGAGAAGCAGTCCGAGGAGACGACAGAGACGATGGAATAGGTGATGACAGCGACTAGTTGGGCACCGGCTGCAAGGGTATAACAAGTTAGATTCGGCAACTCGTCAAGTCGAATAACAGTGCATCGATGTTGTTCGTGCAACAGTCTTTTCCCTTTTTCTCCGTGTCGCTATTTGGAGATGGATGACTATGGCAAAAATAGAAGGATTCAGGATTAAAAATTACCGTGTGTTGCAAGACGTAACGCTCGGAAAGCTATGGAACATACAAAAAGCTCAGCCACTGACGCCTATGACTGCGGTTATCGGTAAGAACGGTGTCGGTAAGAGTTCTCTGTTCGATGCCTTTGGTTTTCTTGCGGATTGTCTGAAATTGGGTGTTGAAGAAGCCTGCGATACCAGAGGGCGGGGAGGATTTGACCGTATCCGTTCTCAGGGGAGAAATGACCCGATTGAGTTTGGAATCTATTACAAGCAAGATGGAAATGCTCGGCCGATCACCTATGAGCTTGCCATTGATGCAGATAAAACCGGTCGCCCCTACGTAAAATTGGAACGTCTTCGTCAGCGGCGCAAAGGACAAAGACATGGCTGGCCTTTCTCGTTTCTCCTGTTGAATGAAGGCAAAGGAGTCGTGTGGAAAGGAGAGGAACAGGGGCAGCAGATTGATGAGGGAAAGGCGGGTTTTGACTTATCCAAGTTGATTGATGAAATTGAAGCGACATCGCAAAAAGAAGAAAGCCGCGAAACAGAGATTATTGAATTGCTGGACAAGCGTAAGCTTGGTATTGCAACCCTTGGTGCCCTGAAACAACATCCCCGGATATCGGCCTTTCGACAGTTCATCGAAGGGTGGTATTTGAGTTACTTTACACCGGATGCCGCCCGCAGCTTGCCCTTGGCCGGTCCACAAAGGCATTTGAATATCCACGGAGACAATCTTGGCAATGTCGTTCAGTTCATGGAGCGTGAACATCCTAAACGTTTTAAGAATATCCTCAATCGCATTGCTGAGAAAATCCCCGGTATTGATCGGATCGATACCGAAGAGAGTCCGGACAGACGTCTGCTTCTGCGTTTTAATGACAAAGGCTTCGATGATCCTTTTTACGCTCAGCAAATGTCCGATGGCACGCTAAAAGTCTTTGCCTATTTGCTTTTATTAGAAGACCCAACGCCACCGCCATTCATCTGTATCGAAGAACCAGAAAACGGTCTTTATCACAAACTCCTTGAGACTTTGGCCACTGAATTCCGTGTTCATGCAACCGGCAGAAAAAACGCACCACAACTCTTTATCACCACACATCAACCCTATTTCGTTGATGCACTATCACCGGACGAGACATGGATCCTTGAAAAAGGTCCAGATGGCTTTTCGAAGATCTGTAGGGTCAGCGATAATGCAACCGTCAAAGCCATGGTAGATGAGGGGTTACCGCTTGGCAGTCTCTGGTACAGTGATTATCTGGATGCGAGGTGAGCCAATGCACTTTGAAATACTTGTCGAAGATGCGTCAGGAAAAATTGCATTGAAATCTATTGTGGGAAAGATTCTTGGCCCAAACGGGCAAGATCACAGCTATAAAATAATTTCCTACAAAGGCATTGGTCGTATTCCAAAAGATCTAAGAGGAACGACAGATCCGCGGAAGCGGATTCTTCTAGATCAATTGCCCAAGTTACTTCGAGGATATGGAAAAAGCCTCCAAGGCTTTCCTGCCGCGGTTGTCGTGGTCGTGGACCTGGATGATAAGAACTGTCGGGTGTTCAAACGAGAAATGCTCGATATTCTGAATGTCTGCAATCCTCAGCCGACAACACTGTTCAGGATTGCGATAGAGGAAGGCGAAGCCTGGTTGTTGGGGGATCGTAAGGCCGTACAAGCTGCCTACCCTCGTGTAAAAAAGCAGGTTTTGAATGGGTATATGCAGGACAGCATTTGCGGTACATGGGAA
>JAAEPA010000302.1 GCA_024222475.1 Gammaproteobacteria bacterium
CATCGAAACTGCCCTGCGAGACGCCAGTAATCGACTGGACCGCGCTAAACGATTTCTACCCGAGACCATCGATCCTCCTATCATCTACAAACTGGACCCCTCTCAGATCCCGGTGCTGGAGTTGGTGGTGAGTTCCGGTAAACGTAATATCACCGAGCTCTACGAATGGGCTGATTATCTATTCTCCAAATCACTGATCAACCTGCCCGGCGTGGCCTCGGTGGAGGTGGGCGGTGGTCAGGCCAAGGAGATTTCTATCGAAATCGACCAGGAGCGTCTGGCGGCCGTAGGCCTGACCATCAAGGACATATCTGAGCTGATTGATGCGGAAAACCGCGATTCCCCTGGCGGGCGTTTGGTCATGGGTAAGCGAGAGCTGAATACTCGATTGGCGGGGCGCTTCACAGGCTTATCCGATCTGCAATACTTCCCCCTAAGATCCGATGGCGGCGCGGCCGAAACCCCGCTGTTGCTGGGTGAGGTCGCAGATATCCGAGCAGGCCATGGTGCCGAAGAGCTGCGCATCCGGGTCGATGGTGTTCCCGGGATCAAGCTGTCGGTGCAAAAGCAACCCCAGGCCAACACGGTCGCGGTAGTGGAAGGGGTGCTGAGGCAGATCGAATGGATGAAAGCGCAAGGCCTGATTCCCCATGACGTGCTGGTCAAACGCATCAACGATCAGGCGGTGTTAATCCGTCATGCCCTGCGCAACGCTGCTTACGCCGCCGGCAGCGGTGCGGTGCTGGCGATGATGGTCGTCTACCTGTTTTTGGGCAATTTGAGGCGCACCCTGATCGTATGCTCGGCTATTCCGCTGGCCATTCTAGTGACCTTCATGCTCATGCAACTGGGCAGCCTGACCTTGAATATCATGACCCTGGGGGGGCTGGCATTGGGTATCGGCATTCTGGTCGACAACACTATCGTCATGCTGGAAAATGTCTATCGTCATCAACATCAGGGAGACAATGAGCTGGATGATGCCGTAATAGCGGCCGCAGAAGTCTATAGTCCCATCGTAGCTTCTACGACGACTAATCTTGCCGCCGTCATGCCCTTTTTATTTATCGGAGGCCTGGTCGGGTTGCTCTTTCGGGAGCTGATCCTAACCATCTCGGCGGCCATCGCGGCCTCCATGGTCGTGGCTTTGACCCTGGTCCCGGCGCTGGCCGCCCGGGTACATACTCCCGCTCCTGGACGATTTCGCTTACTAATCGACAGGTGGCTGCGAGGCCTGCAAGAGGCCTATGCGCGGTTCACCCACTGCATTTTGCGCCGCCCCTGGCTACCATTGCTGTTTTTAGTGCCGGCACTGGCCTGGGCTGGACATTTCTTCTTCCATGGCGAACAGACGTTTTTACCCCCGGTAGACGAAGGGCAGGTCAGGATAAAAATCAAAGGGGATACCGGGATGCGCCTGGATGAAATGGACAAGGTAGTTCGCAGGCTTGAGTCGCTACTGGCCCGTCAGGACGAAGTGCAGACCGTATTCACCCAGGCTGGGGGATTCGTTTATGGGCGAACCCAGTGGTATTCCGGTAATCGAAGCACCCTTTCCGTCCAGCTGGTCAAACCCCAGCAGCGAACGCTGACTACCGAGCAATGGGTGCAGCGCATGCAGCAAGAGCTTGTCCGGTTGGAACTGCCGGGGTTTGATATCAACATATGGACCAAAGACCGGGTACGAGGCATAAGGCTGGGTCGGGGCGATGAGAGTATTAGCCTGCGCATTTCCGGCCCGGACATCGATCAGTTGACTCGCTTGGGTAACGAGGTCGTCCATCGATTGCGAGATATCGATGGACTGCACAATCTGAAACATACCTACCAGGACTTCAGTGAAGAGATAGAGGTCGTGATAGATCGGGTGCGAGCGGCCGACCTCGATGTCTCTCTGGAGGATGTCGGTCGAGCCCTGCGCATCGCGGTAGAGGGGCTGGTAGTCACGGATTTCATCGAAGATGATCGTCGTTACGACGTGCGCCTACAATTGTCACCGCAAACGATAACAACAGCAGAAGACATCGGCGGTGTCATTGTTACTCGGCAGGAGGATCAATCCATACGACTACGGGATTTTGCCAAGGTGAGGCTTCAATCTTCACCGGCCAGCATCATGCGCGACCGGCAAGTGCGTACGGTGCAGATCAGTGCTTCATTGCGGGACGGCTATATCTTGGAGCCGATGATGGATGAGATCGACAATCGACTGGATGGGCTGAAACTCCCGGCGGGATACAGCCTCTATGATGACGGCGCGGCAACCGCACTCAAGGAGGGACAACAACTGAGTGGTTTGCTCCTGCTGCTGGCTATCTTACTGGTATTCGTCGTGATGGCCGTTCAATACGAATCGCTGCGCAACCCCACGGTGATCCTGTTCAGTATTCCGTTTGCGGTGATCGGAGTGGCCGCAGGGCTTTGGTATAATTCTTTGCCATTGTCGATGCCGGTCTGGCTGGGGATGATCATGCTGACAGGTATCGTCGTCAACAACGCCATCGTGTTGGTGGAACAAATAGAGATCGAACGCGAAAAAGGCCTGGAGATGATCAAGGCCATTGTTCATGCCGCCCGGTTACGGCTACGTCCTATCCTGATGACGGCATTGACTACCGTCGTCGGCATGACCCCCCTGGCTCTGGGGCTGGGCCAGGGATCGGAGATGCTGCAGCCGCTGGCGGTGGTGATGGTATGGGGACTGAGTTTTTCTACCCTGGTCACTCTGCTGATCGTACCATCGATTTATAGAATGTTGCAAAGCAGAAGATCCTGAGTCGTCTATATCGATTCAGAATCACTACCAAGATATGCACCCCCCATGATCATTTTTATGTTCCTGATATTTTGACATTAGACGGGAATACCAGCAATGCAAGGGGCTTTTGGTGGCCATGAATACCCCGGCACCAATGATTGACCAGGTAATGAGATCTGTCCATGGATGATTAATCAGCTCTTTGGTTCCATAGACCCCACTCACCACCATCCCGAAAATGGATGCTACAGTCAAACTAGTAAGTAGATAAAACATGAAAGACTCCTTTAATAATAAGTAATTTATAATATACTTATGTTTTTGGTCCTCATGCCTTCCCTTAAGTTCCTAGCAAAAGTGAACTGTTCTTATGAGTTTTTTCTATCTGCACCATTAAATATTTCTAAGTTCTTGCTGTATAAATTATAAACAGCAAATGAACTCTTGAGTGCCCATGCGCCTGTCCGGGTAGCCATTGATTTTTTACCCAGTTTATCCACAGTTTTTCATCAGCTTATCTGGCGGTTATATACAGGATATTGTACTTGACTTAGCATGAAAGCACACTCTATAGTGTTTTTAGTGAATCCAGAGATCAATTGAAAAACAATTTTCCCTCACTGTAAATATCTGTATTTGGGGGCCGTGGATGGGATTTCGCACAGGAACATGGACGTTGCAATCGCAGGGGCTAAGTAGGCCCATACCGACACAATCAACGCCTGTTCTTAAGAGGAAACGATGATGCAGACCAATGCAGTCAGTGGCGAAGCGCGCTCACAAGATACAACTCAAACGCAAGAGACTTACCCCATTTCCCAGGAAATCACCGCCACTGCACCTGGGCAGTATCGCGTCATCAGACGTAACGGCAAGCTGACAAGCTTTGACAAAGAAAAGATCAAGGTCGCTGTGACTAAGGCCTTTCTAGCAGTGGAAGGCGGCAGTGCTGCGGCCTCCAAACGCATCCATGAAACCGTGGGTGGATTGACCGACAAGGTCATTTATGCCCTTACCCGCAGTCGCCCGGACGGCGGCACCTTCCATATCGAGGACATTCAGGATCAGGTGGAACTGGCGCTGATGCGTGAGGGCCACCACAAGGTAGCCAGGGCCTATGTCTTGTAC
>JAAEPA010000303.1 GCA_024222475.1 Gammaproteobacteria bacterium
CGATGTTGGGATGGTCTCTCGCCGATTGGATGATTGCCCCAACTCCTTCACTGCCGGGACGATGGTCCATACCGAAGATGGCCTGGTGCCCATCGAGGACATCAAACTTGGCGACAAGGTTTTTGCCCAAGACCCGACCGCCGGCGCGATTATAACGTCTATGCTTTTCTCCGAAGACTTTGAAACCGTAGACTATCTTGACGATGGACTTGGCTACCTGGACGACAATGGAAATGAAGTCTATAGCTGGTATATGGATGAATGGGTGTGGTATTTGGAGGGCGGAGAAGATTACGACTGCGAGGTTCCTCCGCCAAACGACGGTATAGTCATCTACTTTGGTGATTATGATGAAGACTGTAACTACGCCTGGGCCGATGATGACTACCTGGAAACAGCGGACCCAATCATACTGCCCGCCGGTGGCGAAGCGACTCTCTCTTTTGATAGTTATGAGGACCTCGATTGTGATGACTCAGGCGGGAGTTGTACCATTACCGATCGCCTTCTGGTTGAAATCGGTACGGAAGATGGAGAGGGTTGGACCTGGAATTTACTGGCAGAGATGGATAACAACGGCGCTGGCTGGTACAACCAAAGCCTGTCGCTGGTGGATTATTTGGGCCAGGCCATTAAGCTGCGTTTCTTCTTTGATACGGATGAGGAGCCGCATGAAGCTTTGGGATGGATGGTAGATAACGTAGTGGTTGAGACCGTTGTCCCGGCCACTACGGCCGGTGAGTTAACCTATTCCTGGTCTTTTGGTGATGCCTCTCCCGAACTAACCGGCGATCCAATAATTATCCACACCTACAACACAGCCGGCACTTACACAGCCTTGGTAACTGCCGGTAATGCCATTGCCGGAGCAATTACAGCCACAACTGTCGTGCAGGTGGATGAGCCTATTGATGGTCTGGTCATTACGCCCGATGTTCCGGCCTATACGGGGTGGCCCATCACCCTGACAGCCACGGTTACCCAGGGCAATAACATTACCTACACCTGGGATTTTGGCGATGGTTCGCCTGGCCTAAATTATGGAGCCACAGTTACCCATACTTACGCGGCCAGTGATACGTACACCGTTGTAGTTACTGCCAGCAATGCAGCTAATCTTCGCACCGCAACGGCTGATATTGTGGCTGTAAAGCCCATTAACCTGGTCTTGAGTAAGCATGGGCCGGCATTAGCCGCGGCCGGTGACCTGATTACCTATACCCTGACGGTTACCAATATCGGTCCGGACCTGCTCACTAATTTGGTTATCTCAGATACCGTTCCCGATGGAGCCACTTATAGGGGGGGGGGCGTACCGGTGGCCAATACTGTCAATTGGTTGGTGCCTTCGTTGGCTGGTCAAGACAGCACCGAGGTCAATTTTACCGTCACTGCGGATAAAACCATTATCAACAGCGATTACAGCGCGCTTGCTGCCGGGGGAACCGGAGCGGTGGACTTGAATAAACTCCTGGCCGGCGACGGCGGCTCTTCCGACTATTTTGGCTACAGCGTGGCCGTCGAGGGAGACTGGGCCATTGTTGGCGTTTACGGAGATGATGACACCGGTTCCTACTCCGGTTCGGCCTATATCTTTGTGCGTGATGAGGGTGGTTGGAACCAAGAGGCCAAACTAACCGCCAGCGACGGGGCAGCTTACGACTATTTTGGCTACCGCGTGGCCATAGATGGAAATCGGGCTATTGTAGGGACACCCTACGATGATGACACCGGGTCTTCCTCCGGTTCAGTGTATATCTTTGAGTACGATGACGAAGGCTGGGACGACGAACAGACAAAACTAACCGCCGACGATGGGACGGCTTACGATTATTTTGGCTATAGCCTGGCTATTGATGGCAGCAGGATCATTGTGGGAACCCCTTACGATGATGACGAGGGGTCCTCCTCCGGTTCAGTGTATATCTTTGAATACGATGACGAGAACTGGTACCAGGAAACCAAACTGACCGCCAGCGACGGGACGTATAATGATAACTTTGGTTACAGTGTGGCTCTTAGTGGAAACCGGGCCATTGTGGGATCACCTGAAGACGATGATAAGGGGGACTCCTCCGGCTCAGCCTACATCTTCCAATACGATGGCGAGGGTTGGTACCAACAGACCAAACTGACCGCCAGCGACGGGGCGTCCTACGACTCCTTTGGCTACAGCGTGGCCATAGATGGAGACCGGGCCATTATTGGGGCTTACGAA
>JAAEPA010000304.1 GCA_024222475.1 Gammaproteobacteria bacterium
CCACGGCTATGGCCTGCAGCACAAATTCTCTCGCGGCAGTTGGCAGGCGGCCAAAAATTATTATCAGTGCCTGCAAATGGCCCATTTAATCAATCAGCTCATGGTACTGAGCACCGCCTTTCAACAACACCTCACCGGTAAAATGACCTTGACACACCTGTGGAAGTCGCTACTGGGGATGCTGACGTATGGCGAGTTGGACGAGCACGCATTAGCTCAACGGGTGCAATGTAGAATCCAGATCCGCTTTGTCACCTAGCCCCCTCAGGAGATGTCCTGCTCCAAAACCCAGGATCAACCCGCCACCCTCAATGGAGCAAGCTAAGACGCCAAACTCGACAACTTGAGGTTATCCTGCGCTTTTTCAACGCCAACACCATCTGCACGTGTTGCATAGAAAGAGTAAGGCGCTGTCTTGCCTGGCAATTACTCGGTAACCTTACTGGCTCGTGCTAAGCTCTCGTTCTGAATCGCTGCCTGGCCGTAACAGTATATTATTCTTTAATGATTCAGCATATAATGGCACTACAAATTATTGCGGCGCACCATTGTGAAGAAACAATATCTAGCAAAAGTATTTGAACCGACCTCGGTCGCTGTTATTGGCGCCTCTGAACGAGTAAAGTCAGTCGGCGGGCAAATACTGCATAATCTTCTAGTGAGTGACTTTCAGGGAGAAATCTATCCGGTCAATCCCAAACACGAAACGGTCAACGGATTAAAATGTTACCCCTCTGTTTCCGCAATTGATCACCCGATCGACTTGGCGGTCATTATCATCCCCGCCAAACATATCCCTGGCGTAATGCACGAATGCGGTGAGCACGGCGTCGGTGCCGCTGTGGTACTGTCCGCGGGCTTCTCCGAAATCGGCAAGGCCGGACAATACCTCCAAAACGAAGTGGTGGATATTGCGCGCACACACCGAATTCCGCTGGTTGGTCCAAACTGTCTCGGAGTAATTCGTCCGAAGGTCGGACTGAATGTAACATTCGCGAAGAGCTCCGTAAAATGCGGTCACGTGGCTCTCGTGGCCCAATCGGGCGCCTTCTGTACCGCGCTGCTGGACTGGGCCGATACCCAAGGTCACGGCTTTTCCGCCGTCGCCTCGCTGGGGGCGACCGCTGATGTTGGTTTTGGCGATGTACTTGATTATCTGGCCATCGATCCCGAAACACACAGTATCCTGCTCTATGTCGAGGGCATCAGCGATGCACGCAGCTTTATGAGCGGACTGCGGATTGCCGCGCGACTGAAGCCAGTCATTGTCGTCAAATCCGGACGCAATGAAAGTGGAACGCGGGCAGCCGTATCGCATACCGGAGCGCTGGTTGGCGCGGATCATGTGTTCGATGCGGCGATTCAACGCGCTGGTGCTGTTCGCGTCAAATCGGTTAGCGAGCTGTTTGCAGCCGCCCAATTGCTAGCCTCGGGAACCCGAGTCGAAGGGCCTCGCCTGGCTATACTCACCAATGGAGGTGGACCCGGTGTCATGGCTGCCGATCGGGCAGCGGATCTCAATGTGCCGCTCGCCGAACTGAGTCAGCCAACCCACAACAAGCTGAGCGAAGCATTACCGGATCACTGGTCACACAGCGATCCGGTTGACATTTTGGGCGACGCCGACCCTTCCCGATACGGTAAGGCAACCGAAATAATACTCGCCGATAAAGGTGTCGATGGAATCCTGGTATTGCTGACGCCTCAAGCGATGACCGACCCGACGGGCTGCGCTCACGCGGTCATTGAAGCGGCTAAAAAATCGTCCAAGCCGTTATTGACCTGCTGGATGGGAGAAGGACTGGTGGAGGCTGGACGCAAGGTTTTTTCGGCAGCGGGTATTCCACAATTTCGCAGCCCAGAGGCAAGCGTCGAGGCCTTTGGATACCTGGCTTGCTACCGTCGCAACCAGAAAGCCTTGTTGCAAGCACCCGGACCATTATCCAAACACCAAGAACCAGACGTAGACGGTGCACGCTTGATTATCGAACATGCCTTGAGCGAACGCCGTACAAACCTCAGCAGTGCTGAATCGAAGGCCGTCATGCGTGCCTTCCAGATTCCGGCCTCGCCCTGTATCAACGTCAGTTCCGCCGCCGAAGCATTGGTAGCTGCCGAGGGTGTAGGGCTACCGGTCGCGATGAAAATTAATTCGCCCGACATCACGCATAAATCCGATGTTGGTGGTGTGCGCTTGAATATTGGCGAACCGCGCTCAGTGCGGACTGCTTTTCGTGAGATGATCGATAGCGTAAAGACACAATGTCCTGATGTGAAAATCGACGGCGCCACGATCGAACCCATGCTCGAACGTCCGCACGCGCGGGAAATCATGATCGGAATTGCCACGGACCCTGTTTTTGGACCAATCATCAGCTTTGGCGCCGGAGGTACGGCGATTGAGATCTTTGCCGATACTAACCTCGCGCTGCCACCGTTGAATGAGTATCTCAGCAAAGAACTGATCGAAGGCACCCGAGCATCAAGATACCTCAAACGCTTCCGCAACCTGCCAGAAGCAAACCTAGGCCAACTGGTAGACGCATTACAACGAATATCCGAGATTGTCTGCGAGCTACCCGAAGTCCAGGAGCTGGACATCAACCCTCTTTTAGTGGACGAACATGGCGTTATCGCGGTCGATGCGAGGGTGGTCGTCGCAAGGCCCGCAACCAGCACGGCGCGCTATGGACACATGGCCATCCACCCCTATCCAATAGAGCTGGTTACCCAGTGGCAGCTTGCCGACGGTACCGACGTTGTGGTCCGCCCGATCCGTCCCGAAGACGCCAAACTTGAGCAGGAATTCGTACAATCATTATCGGTCGAGAGTAAATACTTCCGTTTTATGCAGAGCCTGCAAAAACTCACCCCAACCATGCTCGCCCGTTTCACCCAGATCGACTACGACCGGGAGATGGCACTGGTCGCCGTTATTAGAGAAGGCTCCTGCGAGGCCGAAATGCTCGGCGTGGTCCGCTATGTGAGCAACCCTGATCGGCATTCATGCGAATTTGCCTTAACGGTCGCCGACATCTGGCAAAGGCACGGCATCGGCCGGGAAATGATGAGCCGCCTAATGGCTGTGGCACGTGACCGGGCCATAGAGGTAATGGAAGGTGAGGTTTTATCCAACAACGCCAAAATGCTAGCACTATGCGAACGTCTGGGATTCCGTATAGCCCATAATAGCTTGGAACCCGATGTCGTTCAGGTTCGCCGACATTTGTAATTCTGAAAAAAACAGTTGAACTACCAAGACACCAAGGTTCATGCCACGGCAACGTCGGCTGAAGTGTTTTATTGGGCATAGAAATACGGGGATCATCTTCGCTAGAAATAGTTTAACTTTTCATCGTATTTAAGTCTGAAATCAATTGACGCAGAATTTCGTCTAGTGCGAGCTATGTCGACTGCTGGACAGTTGCCTTTTGCCCAAAGGCAGCAGCCCAGAACATCTTACCGCCTTGTGTCTTTCCTTCTGTCAAGGTTTTCCCAATAAGAGCACGGAATTCAGAGTGGCAAACAAGTCAGGGCCCTTGCCGCGACCGCAATGGCGGCAGTTTCTTGAATCGTGGAGGGGTTGTACTGAAAATCAGTCGAACAAATTTCTCTGCGGTGGTGCCCGGCTTGGAGGCAACACCACCGGTTCAGCCAATGCGGCCTTGTTATCTAGGTGGGTGAGTATCCTGTCGATGACCAGAGGATCTTCGATACAGACATCGCATCCAGGAAACACCCGCATGGCCAACTCAACAACTTTTCACCCTTTTCCCTGGAAAAAAAGAAAAAGGGTAGCGCCCCCTTATTCTCGTGGGTATGGGTATCTTGTTGACCGGCACTGTTGCTATTTCGAGAGTTTATCTCCAGGTGCACTATCCCTCCGATGTGCTTGCCGCATGTCTGATTTCCGTGTTGTGGGTGATAGGGTTTTACTTTTTTCTGAGGGGGGTTATTTGAATCTTAGTACACGCTCGGTGGGGCAATTACCTGTTCCATATACCAAGTCGGATCGATAAGTACCTGAAAATCGCTTGTTGATGGGGTTATGCAGCGTCCTGCCAATGGCAAAATACCAGTTAAGGAACGCTGCTTGCCGGACGATAATATTGTGATGTAAATGTCCATAGTCTGTATTAATTCTACCAGGCGCGAACTAAGTTCAGGATTTAGATCTGACTCAAAAGGGACCGGCAAGCCAGATGCCAAAGTCGATTTCCAATACAATTTCGGATGATTACCAACGACTGATCAAGGAGTTGCGTAGTTTGGCCGGCACGCTGCTCTCAGGGTGTCTCGAAGATTTTCAGCAAAAGGCTAAGGATCCAGACTTTCGCAGTGATCTGGGCAGCGCTAATCCGTACCTGCGTTTGAATGCCTTGGACGCCTTTTTGCAAGCCTATGACAACGTCTTCAGAGGCTATATCAAGGAGGCAGTTCAGGGAATTCAAATAGAATCCACCCACAGCAAGAAAGATCGATCTGCGGATGAGCCTGCGGTTCTTAGCTTGGTTGATGCCGAAGAACTCGATGTAGATCTGGCCCTAAAACGGGCCATGCAGCATACCGAGGATGCCCTAAAAGAGCCACTATTGCATATCGAGATACGCCTCGAAGAACTTGGTCAGTTGTTGACCGGTCGATTTAATCACTTGTGTCTACATCCTCAGGCCTTTTACCAGCCATTTAAAGACGCAGTGATGAACTTGGACATAGAGGCGGAGGCCAAGGTTTTGCTTTGTGAGATATTTGAACAAGTTCTATCGACTAAGATTTCTACCTTTTACGAGCGCGCCAATGGCCGGTTGATGGAACTAGGTATTCTTGCCGAGCGCCAGGCGTTGGAACGGGCCATACGCGCCCGCGATAGGGCAGGGCATTCTACTCAATCGCCGGCTGCAACCGATAAGATAATTGGCGGCGTTGCTACGGGAGAATTCGGTGCTCCCATGGACGCTAGGCAGATGTCTTATGAGCAACCGTCCTCAGCGCCATGTCATATACCACTGCAACCAACACCAACTCACCAAGGGGCGGTCTATCCCAAAGAGGGTGAACTACAGCAGGTTGTGCAGCAGTACTTTGATTCAGAGTCAATCGGTCAACAGCCCGCCGCTAACACCCTACCTTCTCCGGTATCAAGTCAGCCGATTCGTGTAGATATTATCCAAGCATTGACCGCTGTGCAGGCCGACAGTGTCTATCATGACGTGGCGCTGGATCAGACGATGCTCAAACAAGCGATCCGGAATTCAAGCGGTTCGCAAACAACGCAACAATCCTCAGCCTTGGCTGATGCCTGGCAGGTTCCAACTCGCGAACAGAAAATCATCGATTTCATCAATGATATTTTCAGCGCCATGTTCTCGGGCGAGGCCATGACGGACGCCACCAAGGCCTTGGTGGCTAAATTGCAGATCCCTATCCTCAAGCTTGCGTTATTGGACACCGGTTTTTTAAATCAAGCCAATCACCCGGCACGCGATATCCTGAAGCTATTGATGTCCATGGGTGTTGGTATCGAGAGCAAAGAGGAGGTATTATTTAGAAAGCTCCAGAGCATCATAGATAAGGTCATTGAGGAATTCGAGACCGATATTACGCCCTTTGACGATGCCCTTGGACAATTGAGAAAATTAAATTATATCGAGGCCGATCAGGCGCAGGAGATCGAACAACAAAGCCGGCAAGAGGCCCAGGTCAAGGCGCATCGCTTAGCTGCCAAACGCAAGGTCATCGCATGTCTGAATCGCTACCTGAAGGAAAAACGAGTACCCGAGCAAATCCTTAAATTCTTTGTCAAGCTATGGGCACCATATATGGGTGTTATTCAGCTTGAGTCTGGTTCAGACTCCCTGGATTGGGATGAGGCGGTGCGTAACATACGGCAGATCATCGAGGCCGCGCAACCCGAGCGTAGCGCCAATGAAATAGAGCAGATTTTTGATATCAGAGAGAACTTTTTCAAACAACTCAAGCAACGACTCACTCACCTGCCCTGGTTCACCGAGACTGAGAGCGTCATTTTGTCGAATATGGAAGCTTGGTTCGATCGGCACAGTGCAGCTTCCGTTACCGCCGATACCCAAACTCCTGAGCAGCCCACGAGCGAAAACCCATTGACCGCGGCGCCCCATGAGGTTGCTCAAACAAGCAGTATGTTTGATTTTGAAGCTGATCCGGATGAGGACCTTGCTGATCATGAAGAAAGGCTACGGGCCAAGCTGGAAGAGGTGCCGGCTGAGTTGAAGCCGGGTGTTTGGGTCGAGATCTATCGGGGTGAGGATAGGTCTAAACGGCGCTTAAAACTATCCACTATCTTGCACGAAACTGGGGAGTTGCTTTTTTCCGACCGCATGGGAGAGGGGGTGCTGGAAGTTGATTTGGAGAACTTTTTAATCGACTTGGATGCTGGTCGCACCAAATTGATCGATGACAGTAATCTATTTGACCACGCCCTGACTTCCATAATTAGCAATATTCGTGAAAACCAGCAAAGGCAATTGCACGACTAAGCTGCAACCCGATCCATGTACAATACGGCTCGCTTTATGGGGTTTTCGTATAAGGAATACTACCTAACCCGGATAATTCATAAATTGCTCGTGCCCTCGCTTGTCTATTGATTCCACAAGGGATTTTCCTCAGTTGCCCGTAATCAAGGATACGCGACGCCTTCGGAAAACCCCTTGAGAAAACAACATCCTGCGCGATCATCACGTGAATTCATGAAATATCCGGGCTAAATAACTTCCCTATCTGATTTGCCTGATCGTCTGTCTTCGGTGTTGCAACAACAGTGACATAGCGAGGCTATGCGCCTGTTGTCGCGCCTGGAGTACAAACGATCATTCGGCGCCAGTTAGGGAAGTTATTTCATTCGTATTCTTAATCGTAGAATTTTATTTTAGAATAAGAAAGCGGTATCATCCTTATATAGCCTCGGGATTGATCATTCTTCTTTACACTTCAATATGCGGCCCTCAAGCACGATTATTTGCCGGATCTAGGATATAGGCACCATGTTATTAATGATCGACAATTACGACTCGTTCACCTATAACCTGGTGCAATATTTTGGTGAGCTCGGGGCCGAGGTCAAGGTGGTGCGCAACGATGGTATTACTCTGGATGAGATCGAGGCCTTGGCGCCGGAGCGTATCGTGATTTCTCCGGGTCCTTGTACGCCGAATGAGGCAGGTATCTCGCTGCAGGTGATCGATCGCTTCTGTGGTCGATTCCCTATCCTCGGGGTGTGTCTTGGACATCAGAGCATTGGGCAGGTCTTTGGCGGACGCATCGTTCATGCTCGTGCGATCATGCACGGAAAGACCTCGATGATCCATCATCAAGCAGAAGGTGTCTTTAGTTCTTTGGAATCCCCTTTCGAGGCGACTCGTTATCATTCTTTGGTGGTGGAACAGGACACCCTCCCGGATTGTCTTGAGGTGACGGCCTGGACGGAAGTGGCCTCTGGTGAGCAGGATGAGATCATGGGGGTTCAGCACAAGGAATTTCCGGTCCAAGGTGTGCAATTTCATCCGGAGTCTATTCTCACCGAGCATGGACATGATTTGTTACGTAATTTTTTGCACCAGTAATCTCAAATTTCTATATTCCTAACGTAAGGTAGTTCAATACATGAACTTGCAAGAGGCCATTGGTGCCGTTACCGAGCGACGAAATCTGTCCTCAGAAGAAATGATATCGGTGATGCGCACCATCATGACTGGGGCGGCGACGCCTGCCCAGATCGGTGGGTTTCTGATCGGTCTGCGGATGAAGGGTGAGACGGTGGATGAGATTGCCGCCGCAGTTTCCGTGATGCGTGAGCTTGCCACTGAGGTTCGAGTCGACCAGGAACACCTAGTAGATACCTGCGGGACGGGTGGTGATGCCTCGGGTACGTTCAATATTTCTACTGCCAGCGCCCTGGTGGTAGCCGCGGCAGGGGCGCGGGTGGCCAAGCATGGTAACCGTTCAGTCTCCAGCCGTTCCGGTAGTGCAGACGTGCTGGAGGCGGCCGGGGTGAAACTGGATCTGAAAGCGGATCAGGTGGCGCGTTGCATCGAGAATGTTGGGGTGGGGTTTATGTTTGCGCCAATGCATCATAGTGCGATGAGACATGCAATCGGTCCTCGCCGAGAGATGGGGGTGCGCACGGTCTTCAATCTACTTGGACCCCTGACCAATCCGGCGGGTGCTCTTCAGCAGGTTGTAGGCGTATTCAGCGATCAGTGGCTAAAGCCCATTGCTCAGGTCCTGAAAAGGCTGGGCAGCACCCATGTGCTGGTGGTTAATGCCGAGGATGGACTTGATGAGATCAGCATTTCCTCGCCGACCCAGGTTGTCGAGCTTAAGCAGGGTTCAATCGTCGCTTATACTCTCTCGCCGGAAGATTTCGGATTGTCGCGTTCAGGTCTAGATGACTTGCGCGTGGAAACTGCTGACCAGAGTCTAGAAATAATTCGAGCAGTATTGGCAGGGCAGGCGGGCCCAGCGCGGGATATCGTATGTCTGAATGCCGGGGCGGCGATCTATGTTGCGGGTGTGTGCCCGGATCTGCGCTCAGGGCTATTGCTGGCTCAGCAGTGCATCGATAATGGTAAGGCACAAAAGATTCTGGATGAACTGGTGTCTTTTACCAATATCTCCTGAGATTTTTAACTGACAACTGGTGTGGCAGTAAATGTGAATCTACCTGATATCCTGCAAAAGATACTGGCGCGTAAATTCCAAGAGATCCAACAACGCTCTACCGAGTTGAGTCTGCGCGAACTCAGTCTAAAGGTTGAGACTGCGCCGCCGGTGCGTTCTTTTCATGATGCTCTCGAAAGACAAATTACGGCCAATCGAGCGGCCGTCATTGCCGAGATCAAAAAGGCCTCGCCTAGCAAGGGAATATTGAGGGAGGATTTTAACCCTGAAGACATTGCTCGTAGCTATGCCCGTGGCGGAGCCGCCTGCCTTTCGGTATTGACTGATCGCGATTTTTTTCAGGGCGATGAGACCTATTTGACCCTGGCGCGCCAGGCCAGTGGTTTGCCTGTATTGCGTAAGGATTTCATCGTCGATCCTTATCAGGTCTATGAGGCCAGGAGCATCGGCGCGGATTGTATATTATTAATCGTTGCCGCCTTGGGCGATCCCAGTCTACGCGAATTGGCGGCGCTGGCGGTAGAAATGCAAATGGATGTTTTGGTCGAGGTCCACGACCAACAGGAACTCGATCGAGCGCTGGCCTTAAATGCCCCATTGATAGGAATAAACAACCGCAATTTACGTACCTTCGAGACCCGTCTTGATACGACTCTAGAGTTGATCGAGCAGATTCCCGATGACCGGCTGGTGGTTACTGAAAGCGGGATAAACAGTGCCGCAGACGTGTCCCTGATGAGGGGGCAGGGAGTGCAGGCCTTTCTGGTGGGGGAGGCCTTCATGAAGGCCGATGATCCGGGAGCGAGGCTCCAGGATCTGTTTCGGTGATAGAGGGCGGTTTTTATCTTGTGCCAAACACCACGATGGTTTTGCCACGGGCGTAAATCAACTCCTGCTCTTGGAGTCCTTTTAGCACCCGCCCGGCCATTTCTCGTGAGCAGCCGACTATCTTAGCGATCTCCTGCCGAGTAATGCGTATCTGCATCCCATCGGGATGAGTCATGGCATCGGGTTGTTGGGCCAGCTCGAGCAGTGTATGGGCAATACGCCCAGTGACATCCAGAAAGGCGAGGTTGATCACCTTACGGCTGGTGAGACGCAAGCGCTCCGCCATCTGTGAAGCCAGCATGAATAGGATTTCGGAATCATGCTGGCTTAGCCCCTTAAATTTGGAATAGCTCATTTCGGCCAGCTCGCAGCTTTCCCGAGCCACTATCAAGGCACTGCGTTGCTCGATGTCGAACAGGCCCATTTCTCCGAAAAAATCCCCCTTATTCAGGTATGCGAGCACCATTTCATGACCGTTGTCATCTTCTATCATTACCCTTACCGAACCCTTGAGGATATAGTAAAGTGTGTCTGCGGAATCCCCCGCATGGATGATGACGCTATGCTTGGGATAGCGTTTGCGGTGACAATGTTCCAGGAAATGATCAAGAATAGGATTGGGAGTAGGTTTCAATGGTGCAAGACTAGCCATCGCAGGATACCTTGTGCTTGGTTTGGATGAGATAATAAGCGTCAACTCAAGCTAAAAGTTTATGTAATTCACGCTCTCATGTCGATTCGGCCGTATCGGCCTATATTATCGGTATGCTATTTCCGATATGTATTCCAGTTTAACTATGCTGTGTGTTGTGAGTTTTTTCCCTCTCAATATGATGATTTTTCTATCATAAATTAAAAACACTAGCCATGTATCATTCTCAATAAGAGGAGGCGGATTGAAGGCTCGAGTAAAATGGTTGGACCATATGACATTTGTGGGGGAAACCCCTAGTGGGCATACCGTAGTCATGGATGGCCCGCCGCAACACGGTGGTCGTAACCTGGCGGCTCGTCCCATGGAAATGTTGTTGTTGGGAATGGGTGGATGTACGGCCTTCGATGTGGTGCAGATACTTAAAAAATCCCGTCAGGAAGTTACTGATTGTGTCGTCGAACTGCAGGCCAGTCGCGCTGAGCGCGTTCCACAGGTGTTTACTGAAATTCATATTCACTTTGTTGTGAGCGGACGCGGTTTATCAGAAAAACAGGTCAAACGCGCCATTGATCTATCAGCGAACAAGTTCTGCTCCGCCTCCATCATGTTGGGTAAGACAGCAAAGATCAGTCATGATTTTGAATTGATCGAGGATTGAGAAACAATAATACCTATCTTGAGTGAGACCATACAGTTCATTCATAACCAATAAGCCGTTTTGGTCATGACCTTGGAAACGAGGGTCATCAGCCCTCTAACCGGGCCGGGGAGGTCCGCTGCGCCTGCGCTGTTGGCCACATGGGCGTGGTGGAGTTCATCGGTTTTCATTTGTTCAAGAATAGCTCGGCTCTCCCAGTCCGAAGCCGAGATGCGCTGCAAATGATCATCCAGGTGATCTACCACCTTGTGCTCGGTTTCCTTGACGAATCCCAGGCTCCAGCGATCACCTATCAAACCGGCGAATGCGCCAATAGTGAAAGATCCTAGGTACCAAAACGGGCTTAGAACGCTTTTATGGCTGCCGAGTTCTTCGAGGCGTTGATCGCACCAGACCAGATGGTCGTTTTCCTCTATCGCGGATTGTTTCATCTGTTCGGCTATGGTGGGGTCGTGAGCCGTTAACGATTGCCCCTGGTATAGGCCTTGGGCAGAAACCTCACCGGCATGGTTGATACGCATCAAACGAGCGGATTGCTTGCGCTCTGAATCTGACAGCTCCGAGAATTCAGTGACGGTATCGGCGGGATTCTGGCGACCAGAACCCATGGGGCGTGCATAAACAGTGCGCAGTGCCTTGTCTGTTTCTACGAGTAGTCGGTCTAAG
>JAAEPA010000305.1 GCA_024222475.1 Gammaproteobacteria bacterium
AAATCGCCAACAATCGTCCCGAACCTCACCAAAAGCCGGTACAACCAGCCAAATAGAGCACCCAAGAACCGCGAGCTTGGGAAAAGGAAGCCAATATGCCAACATCATCGCATCAATCAATCTCAACTGGGGGATATCGGATTTATTGTAGTTGGTTTCACTTTTACAGCGTTCTACTTGATTGCAAATCTGAAGTTGAAAAACGTTGCGCCGCGCGTATAAACTCGGTGGCGATCACGACAGTTCATTGGAAAGCATCAAGAAAGGCTCCAATGTCTAGTGGCCTATTCAGAATTCCCACCATAGTTTTGATGTGTCTTCTTTTTTCGTTCACAAAGGTCTCATCAGCTGAGATGATTTCGCGCGAGCAGTTGCAAGCCGACCTGACGCATACTTATGACCTTCTCAAGCGTCATCATCCGAATTTGACGGCACACAAAAGTCGAGATGAACTGGATGCACTCTATGATAGCCTGCTTCAGCAAACGAAGGAACAGAATACGGCAGCGGTGGCATTCCTGGCCTTGACCGCGTTGGTCGGTGCTGTCTGTGATGAACATACGCGGTTGAAAAAGAAGCCGGTGAACCCCTCCCAATTTCCGGGTGGCTGGCCCTGGTTCGAATTCCCGCTGTTCTTGAGCGATGGCAAGTTGTATTTGGAGGATCCCCGAGACGGCACAAAAGAGCAGGTCATCTCCATTGGCGACCACAGCGGAACTGATGTCGCCGCTGCCATCATCACGCGGCAACCGAGCGATGGTTGCCTCGGAGAACGGACGCTGGAGATAAACGAACGGCTGAGGTTCAATAGCGAACTGATCCGGTCCACCATCGGTAAAACTGGACCATATATTGTCAGATCGCGCAAAGATAATGCACCGACGACCGATGTCCGGATTCTAAAGGAAGCAGCGCCAGCCGCACGACACGGACGTTATCGCAAGTTCCAAATTCAACGCTCGAGGGCATTGGAAAAGCAGCTATTGCTTTCCGGTTTCTTACGGGAGTTTTTGGGTCCGGAACTGGTGAGCGCCGGTTTGGACTACTGGTTTGCCACACAGCGTAACATAGCCTATCTGCGGATAGAGCAGTTCTACACATTTGACAAGTCAGCGGCAGGCTTTGACCGTGTCCTGAGAAAGGTCATTCAAAAGAAGCCGGACGCGCTCATAATTGACCTGGTTAACAATCCAGGTGGGTGGAGCAAAACAAGCCAGTTGCTGGTGGCCTATATGACAGCAAAGGCGCATCGTTTGCACAGCAAAACGTATATGAAAAATGTTTCTGCCAATCACCCTTCAGATTTCTCCTATATCGATGAATCCAGAAAAAAGCAGTTTCTTACAGATGCCGCCTATTTCAGAAATATCAGACCAACGAATGGTTCACGTACTGCCGACGTGAAGAGAAGATCGTTTGGCAAGCCGGATTATAAAGGTCAAATTTTTATACTAGTCGGCCCGTCGTCTCGATCGAATGCTATTCGCGTGGCGTCGACCCTGAAGCGATTGAGGAACGCGACAATTGTTGGAGCCGCAACGGCAACCAACACGGTAAGTTACTGCGCTGACGCAAATGGGGAGTACGTGCTCCAACACTCAGGATTTGTTCTCCGAATTCCCGATCGCTGTTTCCAGGCTCCGGAAAGTAGGTTCAATGAAGATGGTTCGTTGGTTCCAGACATTCAGGTGGACCCATTAAACTGGCCATTGGCGGAGCTGAACTCGATGATTCTGAAAGTGGCTCTGCAGGATTTGGAGTTGACCAAATCCAACTAAGATCGCAGTTTTCTTGGATTGTCCACCTTGTCCGGATAGTGTTCTCTAATTCCGCAATGTGTTGCGAGCTATTTTTTATTCCTGCCGGTTCCAGTGTTCTCTTCGCAGTAGGTGATGTGCCTCTGCATGATGGCGCAAGGAAGCGTTGATGGATCAATGTTGAAACCGCGTTTGGGAGTGATGTCCCTTCGCACAAAATCGGTCGATCTCATCACCGCCATTCGTCCCG
>JAAEPA010000306.1 GCA_024222475.1 Gammaproteobacteria bacterium
AGATGTTGAGGATGAACCCGGCCCAAAGTGGGACGATCCGCATCGTGCACAGCGTGCATACGAGCGCGAAGGCAGCCACAACGCCCAAGCCCAGCGCCACGCTCGGCCAAGCCACCATACCTTGATAGTCCTTTCACGAGCTTTTGGGCATCACTGTCAGCGGTGGCTGTTGCGGTCGTCACAAGATCTTCTCGCTTCCCCACAGTGACTGGCGATCACTCGACGCCTCGGATCCGCACTGACATTTCCCAGATACGCATATTGTACCCTTGAGGATACCTGCTGAGGGGTGGTGCTAGGTATGATCTAGAGCACATTTAACCGACATTTCCCAGATAACCTTTAAATCGGAGCAAATCGTAGGCGAGATCTGTCACTGATGGACGGAGGTTTACCTGGTGGCCATACGACCAGTCTGGATTTGATGATTTGATCATGTTCGGAAGCCCATTTGGCCAGTTTTGTGGTCATCCGAACACACCTCTCTTGTCATTTTCATCGTGCCGTCGATTATCTCGGCCTACGCCGGAACGAGTCTTCGTCGCAGATCATTGATCAATTCCAAGATTTTCTGGAA
>JAAEPA010000307.1 GCA_024222475.1 Gammaproteobacteria bacterium
CTTGATATAAGCAATGCTACCGACACACTTCCCCACCTTATTGCCCGTATACGTCATGGGTATAAAGTCAGGTCTGTTTAATTGGTTTGTTGGAAGGGATAAGGAAATGTCCTAATTCCGTATATCCTAACGCGAACCTAGAGGGAGGCTCATTGACTTAAGTCAAGCCTGTCGTAGGGCATGGATGGTATATTTATGCAAACCCTATCAAAAGAGCGATAATTCATGGTCGGCGTCGCAGTTATGTTAATTATTCCTGTTGCACTTACCGTGACAGGAATCTTGATCTTCATGACAATCGTGCACGATATCAGACAAGGACAATCGTTTCGAGAGAGGCTCTCGGCACGGTTGGCGGGTTTGCGTCTGAGACGAGTTCTGCCTCGCCTGGGCATCGATCCGCACCGCTATTTGTATACCCACCCCATAGTGGATGTCGAAAAACAGTTGCGCGCCTGCGAGTCATGTGACTATCTGGCGCAATGCGATGCCTGCCTTGGGAAATGCTCATCGGAAGAGATGCGATTTTGCCCCGCCATCAATCATTCTTGAATCCCGAGCGGGTGATTCGACCCTACCCGGTTGATGTAGAGCAAATCAAAAAGGGTAAGCTCATAATCATGCATACACGTTTACTGCAGGGATTGCTTTGTGTGCTGATGCTGGGTCTGGGCGCGATGTTTAAAGCGAATGCATCAGCCGATCTCTATGCGCAACACTGCGCCGGCTGTCACGGGGGAAATCGGCTTGGAGGCATGGGGCCGGCCTTACTACCGGAAAATCTGCGACGGCTACCGCGCCAAGAGGCGCTTGAAGTCATTCTGCATGGACGTGCGGCTACCCAGATGCCGGGGTTTACGGCATTGCTCTCCAGGGCCGACGTCGAGACCCTGGTGGAACTCATCTACACGCCCCTACCGAAGCTTCCCAAGTGGGGGGTAGAGGAACTGCGCGCCAGCCATGTGATACATCGCGCTCTGAGCGATCTGCCGTCCAAGCCGATCTACGACGCCGATCCGCTTAATCTTTTTCTGGTGGTGGAGCTCGGAGATCATCATGCGACGGTGCTGGATGGCGATCGCATGATACCCATTCACCGCTTCAAGACCCCCATTGCATTACATGGAGGACCTAAATATTCGCCAGATGGGCGCTTTGTGTATCTGGCCTCTAGGGACGGCTGGGTCTGGAAATATGATATGTATGGTCTACAGCCGGTGGCCGAGATTCGCGCCGGTATCAATACCCGCAATCTGGCCGTGTCCGGGGATGGGCGCTATGTGCTGGTCGGAAACTACCTGCCGCATTCGCTGGTGCTGCTTAATGCCGGAGATCTGTCGCCGATCAAGGTCATCGAGGTTCGCGGTTCGACCGGTAAGACTTCACGGGTAAGTGCGGTTTACGCGGCCCCGCCGCGGCACAGTTTCATCGCCGCACTCAAGGATCTGCCAGAGGTATGGGAGATCGGTTATGCTGATGATCCTCCGTATTACGGGCCCATCCACGATCATCGTGATGAGGGTCCGCCGCTCGAACCGCAGCCTTTCCCGGTGCGTCGTATCCTGCTGGATGACCATTTGGATGATTTCTTCTTTGATCAGGGGTACCAACACCTGATCGGTGCGGCACGTGATGCTCGCAATGCCCAGGTAGTGAATTTGCTAGTGGGCAGAAAGATTGCCGAGGTTGAGCTTTCAGGCATGCCTCATTTGGGCTCGGGGATCACCTGGGACTACCAGGGGCGGCAAGTGCTCGCCACACCCCATCTGAAAAGCGCCTCGGTAAGTATCATTGACATGCATACATGGAAGACCATCAAACGTATTGAAACCCTGGGCCCGGGCTTCTTCATGCGCAGTCATGAAAACACACCCTATGCTTGGGTGGATGTGTTTTTTGGTCCTCACAAGGATGTCATGCATGTGATAGACAAGCGTACTCTGGAAATCGTCAAGACCTTGCGGCCGGCGCCGGGCAAGACCGCGGCCCATGTGGAATTCGACCGCGAGGGGCGTCATGCCCTGCTGAGTATCTGGGATATGGAGGGTGCCGTAGTGGTCTATGACGCGCAAACCCTGAAGGAGCTAAAACGCATCCCCATGAACAAGCCATCCGGCAAATACAACGTCTATAATAAGATTACCCGTTCGGCGGGGACCAGTCACTAGGTTCGCAAAGTGCGATTTTAGGTGTAAGATAACCAGATTCAAGATGTCAATCAATCGTCAGTCAGGCATTCAGCGTTCCGAGTTTGAATAAATAGCTATCAGTCTATGGAAATCGTCTATTTCACCCTGGTAGCAATGCTATTGTATCTGGTCTCTGACAGGCTGCTTCGAGGTGCGGAAAAGATTGCAGGACGTAGTTTCGAGCATCGCTCATTGATCTTCTTTTTCCTGCTTCTTGTCTTGGCGATGTCGAGCTTTTCACTGATACAACATCTGACGGCTTGACGTGTCAGGTTCACAGGCCCGTCGTTTCCCGGCCAGTCGCTGATATATTGTATATTTTGACTTAGATCAATTACACTCACCGTGGCAATTTGCCACACTTCGGCCTTCGTCTAACTAGGGGAGCAGGTATGTTATGTCCGGACAAAAGAATCAGCCAATGAATCAACCAAAACACAACTCGGGGGGCGACGATGGTGAGGAGCGTATCCCTGTGATGCAGCGGGTGCTGGATAATCCATTTTTACTGCTGTTTTTAGGGGTCACTATTCCGACGGTGTTTTACATCATTTGGGGGATTATGGAAATCGTCCAGATTCCCATCGCCAAGTAAACCAGGGGAGACATTCAAATGGCTATTCATCCTCCAAGTGAGCGTATCTGGTGGAACGAGCCTATCGCTCGCAGCGAAATCGTATGGATCATCGTGGCCTTTCTATGGGGCCTGGTGATGTTTTTCATGATGATCTACTGGCACGGCGCCGGTGAGCAAAACCTCTCAAACGAGGCCTACCGCACCACGCCCGAGGCCTTTGCGGCCAAGGCCGAGGCGATGGTCGAGCAGTATCAGGTACGCGAGGAGTCGGGTATGCCGGTGGTTCATCCGCCGGCGGGTTCAGATGTCTACCTTATCGCTCGCTTGTGGCAATGGTGGCCCATCCTGGAATTGGAGAAGGACCAGACCTACCGTCTGCATCTGTCGTCCATGGACTGGCAGCATGGCTTCTCGCTGCAGCCGGTCAACATCAATCTACAGGTTCATCCTAATTATGAAAGTGTGGTTACTCTCACTCCGAATCAGGCCGGTGAGTTTGGTGTCATCTGTAATGAATTTTGTGGCATTGGCCATCACACCATGATCGGTAAGATCTATGTTGTTGATAAATAGGGGGAGATAACACGATGGCATCGAATAATGAATTTCGCACTTGCCCGGCAACGGGGTTTAAAGTGTATTTTACGGCTCAGAATCTGATCAAGGCCAATGCGGTAGCCGCTGTGGTGTTTCTGGCCGTTGGCGGATTATTTGGTTTGATGGTGGCGCTCACCCGCTGGCCCGCGGTGCATCTGCTGCCCGCGGACCTGTTCTACTTGGTGCTCACGGGGCATGGTCTGGACGTATTGTTGGTATGGATTATCTTCTTTGAGATCGCCGTGCTCTATTTCGCTTCGGCAATACTGTTGAACTCCCGTCTCGCGGCGCCAAAGTTCGCCTGGGCGGCCTTTGCCATGATGCTCATCGGTGCGGCTCTTACCAATGTTGCCGTATTGCAGGGGGATTCCAGCGTGATGTTTACCTCGTATCCGCCGATGCAGGCCGCGCCGAACTTCTATCTCGGATTGATTCTGTTCGCCGTAGGGGCACTGATCGGTTGTTTCGTGTTTTTCGGCACCCTGGTCATCGCCAAGGCGGAGAAGACCTACGAAGGCTCCGTTCCTCTGGTGACCTTCGGGGCGCTGACTGCGGCCATCATCGCAGTATTCACCATCGCCTCAGGCGCGATTATCCTGATCCCGACCTGGTTATGGTCACTGGGCATCATCAGTCATATCGATACCTTGACTTACAAGACCATCTGGTGGGCCATGGGGCACTCTTCTCAGCAGATCAACGTCGCGGCCCATGTCTCCATCTGGTATTTGATCGCGGCCGTGGTCCTCGGCGCCAAGCCGCTATCAGAAAAGGTGAGCCGCTCGGCCTTTCTGCTATATATCCTGTTTCTACAGCTTGCCAGTGCCCATCATCTGCTGGTGGAGCCCGGAATCAGTTCCTCGTGGAAGATCTTCAATACCAGCTATGCCATGTACCTGGCGGTGTTGGGCAGCATGATACACGGCATGACTGTTCCCGGCTCCATCGAGGCGGCGCAGCGCAGCAAAGGCTTTAACAATGGCCTGTTCGAATGGCTGCGCAAGGCCCCTTGGGGCAATCCGGCATTCGCCGGTATGTTTATGTCGCTGTTGATGTTCGGTTTCCTGGGTGGTATTTCCGGGGTGGTCATGGGACAAGAGCAGATCAATCTGATCATCCACAACACCATCTATGTGCCGGGACACTTTCACGCCACCGTGGTAGCCGGGACTACACTTACCTTCATGGCCGGGACCTATCTGTTGATACCGCTGATCTTCCAGCGAGAGTTGATATTACCGAAGTGGGCCCAGTACCAGCCCTATCTATTCGGTATCGGTGTCTCGGGCATCTCGATATTCATGATGGGTGCTGGAACCTTGGGTGTGCCTCGGCGGGTCTGGGATATCACCGGCGCGGGTGCTGCGATCTCGTATGATTATCCGGCGGCCGCCTATCTAATGATGGGGCTTAATGGTCTCTCCGCTATCCTGGCCGCCGTCGGTGGTTTGATCTATATCATAGTGACCGTCGGTTCCATCCTGTTTGGCAAACGCATCGGGGATGCCCCGCCGGCGCAGGAGGCAGCACCGGGACCGGCCGTTTCTCCTGCCGGGCAATACGGGAGCGCCGGCACCGTAAAGATCCCGGGTACGGCCGTGCTGGTTGCGGTGTTCTTTACCGCCTTTGTGCTTTATTATTTCGTCAACTGGAAGTACTTAGCCGAGGTCTGGCCATTGCGCTAATCTGCGATATCCGGCGGGGCGTATACTCATCCACCATGGGTATATAGGCCCCGCCTGTCAGTGTTCACAGTAAACTGGGTTTTCCTCATGGATGGGGCCGTCCATGCTATTTTTTCCTTTGACTTATGATTTAATGTGACGAGGAATCCACTTCCCATCGTTGTGGTTGCCATCGTGATCCTGGCGATAGCCGCGACCGCAGTAGCGAAGAGCAAGAATAACCAGTTCCGCGACGAGGCCACCGGTGGTTTCGATCATGCGCGTGCACTGGCGTACAGCCAGTCTGCTGTAGGCACCAGAATTGGTGACTACAGCTTTCGCAACCGCCATGGCGAGCCGGTGAAATTAAGTGATTTCCATGGTAAACCGCTGGTTATCAGTCTTATTTATACCAGTTGTTACCATACCTGCCCCCTGATCACAAAACAGCTTGAGCGGGTCGTGCAGATTGCGGGTGACGCCTTAGGCGAGGGAAGCTTTTCGGTGGCAAGCATCGGTTTCGATACCCAGGCTGATACCCCCGAGCGCATGCGTAGCTATGCCCGCGAGCGGGGGATCGATGTATCGAACTGGTGGTTTTTGAGTGCCGATGCCGCGACTATTGAGGACCTCTCCAAGGGGCTGGGCTTTATCTTCTTTCCTTCCCCAAAAGGTTTCGATCATCTTGCCCAAACGACTATACTCGATGCTCAGGGGCGAGTTTATCGGCAAGTCTATGGTGAGTTGCTCAATTCGCCAAATTTTGTTGAACCACTGAAGGAACTCGTTTGGGGGCTGGAGGCGGATCCGGCTACGTTATCGGGATGGCTGAAAGGGGTGCGCTTATTTTGCACCGTCTATGATCCAACCACCGGGCGCTATCGGTTCGACTATTCGATATTCATCGCCTTGGCCGTGGGGATAATCTGCCTCGGCTCGGTCGCGGTGTTCATCATTCGCGCCTGGCGACAATCCAGACCTTCCTAGGACTGATCTACAGCGGGAAAGCCGTATTTGGACATATTTCCCGATCTTTTTCGCTAAATAGCAAAGGCTATTCACTTCAAACGATCGAAAATTCTGCCCCAAGCCCTCTTTCCTTCGTTACTATCCTAGTACTCCGCCCAGCCACATATAAAAGTGGTAAAGTCGGTACCAATAAAAACTTTAGGACCACATCATGGTTTTAAGAAGTATTGCCAGGAACGGATTCGAGCGTCTCGAAAATGGCTTCGACTGGGTTTTCAGCCCAGCGTGGAACCCTCTCTATCAGCTCGGGGCGCTGGGATGGTTTTTCTATTGGATCGTATGTGTCAGCGGTATTTATCTGTATATCTTTTTTGATACCGGGATTAACGATGCCTACGAGTCACTGGAATATATCACCAATGTACAGTGGTATGCCGGTGGGGTGATGCGCAGCCTGCATCGTTACGCCTCCGATGCCATGGTGATCGTTGTGATCCTGCACCTGCTGCGCGAGTATGTCATGGATCGCTATCGCGGTGTGCGCTGGTTTGCCTGGATCACGGGTGTGCCTTTACTATGGTTCTTAATCGCCTGCGGTATCAGCGGCTACTGGATGGTTTGGGATATCCTGGCTCAGTATGTCGCGACCGTGACTACGGAATGGCTCGACGCCTTACCCATCTTCGGTGAGCCGATCGCGCGCAATTTTCTCAACGAGGCCACCCTCGGCAGCCGGTTTTTCACCCTGATGGTGTTTATACACATCGCGCTGCCCCTGATCATGTTATTTGTGATGTGGATTCATATCCAGCGTCATGCGCAGCCCAAGGTCAATCCGCCCAGGGGCTTGGCGGCGGGTACGATGGCGATGCTGTTGGTCCTTTCCCTGGTTTACCCTGCAGTCAGCCAGGCACCGGCAAACCTCGATACCGTTCCCTCTACAGTAGGTATCGATTGGTTTTACCTGCCGGTATACCCCTTGTTGGATGTCATCTCCGGCGCCACCCTATGGGCCATAGTGGGCGCAGCAACGTTGTTGCTACTGTGTTTGCCCTGGTTGCCAAAGGGGCGTCGCCATGATGCGGCGGTGGTCGATCTCGGAAATTGTAATGGATGTGGGCGTTGTTACAACGATTGTCCGTACAGTGCGGTGACCATGGAACTGCGTACCGATGGCTTGCCGTATGCGCGGCAAGCCGTAGTCAATCCGAACCAGTGTACGGGCTGCGGCTTGTGTGTCGGTGCCTGTCCCACGGCCACGCCATTTCGGCGGGCGAGCGCACTGGTGCCGGGGATTGACCTGCTGGATTTCAACATGCGTGATTTACGTGAGCGTACTCTAACAGCGGCCAAGGCGTTGTCTGGTACCGATCGAGTGATGGTTTTTGGTTGTCAGGCCGGTGCCGATCTGAGCCTGCTTGAAGGGCCTTCGGTGGCAGTATTGCCCCTGCGATGTATCGGTATGTTGCCCCCGCCCTTTATCGATTTCATGATTTCTCGACACCACGTCGACGGGGTCTTGCTCACTGGCTGCCGAGAGGGTGATTGTCATTATCGGCTGGGGATTAAATGGACCGAGCAGCGGCTCTCCGGTCTGCGGGATCCCTATCTGCGTAAGCGGGTGCCCCGTGAGCGCATTAGCCAAGCTTGGTACGGACCTACTCAGTCTCCACCGTTGGTCCAACATCTCGAGGCCTTCCGCGGCCGCTTACGGGAAATTGGGCCACTGCCAAGACGCAAGCGCAGGGTGAAAAAGACCTCAGTGCAGGGAGTGGATAGTCATGGTTAAACTCAGTCCGCTACGGTTTCTCGCCCAGTTTATTCTCTACGCCCTGTTTGCCGTCGTGGTGGGTTACTTTTCAATATCTCCCGCCTACCAGTATCTGGCACCGGGCAAGGCCCAGCTCAAGCTCAGCTTTCGTCATGCCGGGCAGCACAAGGTCGAATGCCGGCGCCTCACCCCTGAAGAACTCGCCGAGTTACCACCGAATATGCGCAATCCCTTCGACTGTCCCCGAGAAAGAGTGGCGTTGGTGGTAGAACTCCTATTAGATGGCGAATTACTATTTCATGATTCACTGAACCCTTCCGGTCTGGCAAGAGACGGCAGCTCCGCTGTCTATCGGCGGTTTATCGTCGATTCAGGCCGACATCATTTGCAGGCGCGGCTGCGCGACAGCCGTCGCGAACAGGGTTTTGATCATGATCACGCAGCCGAAATTGAACTGATGCCGGGCCAGAATTTTGTTATCGATTTTCATGTCGAGACCGGCGGGTTTGCTTTTTTGTGATAAAGCTTTTTCGATACCCTTGCTTAGGAATGCTACCGACACACTGTCCCTATCTGACTTGCCTTATCGCTCGTATTCGAGCGTAGTGACAACAGTTACATAGCTGGGGCTATGCGCCTGTTGTCAAGCTTTGAATACCAACGATTATGCGCGCCAGTTAGGGAAACTATTTCGCTCGCATTCCTTATGGGTAAGGGTGTGAATCAAGAATGATCAGTTCCATGAAGGACGAGGAGGGTCTATGGCACTATTAGAATGGAGAGAAGAGTATTCTACCGGTATCGAAGACGTCGATTATGAGCATCGAGAGCTGATCGATCTGATCAACGGACTCTATACCCGTCTTGCTAAAAAAGGCGGTGGCATAACGGTGCTCGAATTTCTGGGAGAGATATATGCCAGAATATCTGCACATTTCGCCTTGGAAGAAAAAATTATGCGGGAACGCAAATACGATCAGTATGAGGATCACAAGGAGGATCATGAGCGGTTACTGGATGAAATCCGGGATATCGTGGACGATTACGAGGACCAGGCCTTGTTCGATGAGCAGGCCTTTGCAGAGAGTTTAAGCCGATGGTTTTGCGATCATTTCAGGACCAAAGACGCCCGGTTTCACAAGTGCCTGAAATAACACTATACTCTGGTTGTGGGACGTGTTCGGAGGCACCGTGTTGGTTTTTATTAGATAGCTTGATCAAAATCAACCCGGGATAAATAGATTTGTGGTTAGATATTCCATCGCAGATATGGAAAGCGTAATACGATTCATACATCAACCGGGAGGGGGTAGCCTATTGCCCTAGGAGTCAATCAGTGAGGTCGATCGAGATTACAGTTCAACCCATTCAGATGTACAGCGGCTTGCGCGGTGCCGGTGAATTACGTCGGATGTATATGTTTTCCCATTTGGAGCCTAAAGACTTTGAGAAGGTGATTAGCACCATGCAGGTCCACCGCCTGGAAAAAGATCAGCGACTTTTCGACCAAGGCCAGAAGGCGAAGCGCTTCTTTGTGGTCCGCAGAGGCCGGATCAAGCTATTCCTGTTATCTGCTGAGGGAGAGGAAAAAATCGTCCATATCGAGCATCCTGGGCAGACCTTTGGCGAGGCGGTGATGTTCATGGACCAGCCGATCTACCCCGTGTTCGCCGAGGCCGTACAAGCGAGCGAGATTCGCTCCTTCGATATCAAGACCTTTCTGGGTGTGCTTCGGCATAATGCAGAGACCTGCTTCCGGCTCATGGGCCACATGAGTATGCGCCTGCGCTGGCATGTTTCGGAGATTGAAAACCTCTGCCTGCATAACGCAACCTTTCGATTAGTGACCTATTTATTGCGAAAGGTTCCCGAGAGCGCTCAGGAAAACACCAATGTACAGCTGTCCATTCCGAAGGTGGTCCTGGCCTCCCGGCTCTCCATAAAACGCGAGACCTTGTCGAGGATCCTGGCCCGTCTGCGTAGCCAGGGTTTTATCGACGTTCTGGGACAAGACATCATTCTGCGCGATCTTCAGGCATTGCGGAATCTATTGATTTAGGATCGCTGCATGGCGCTTTCCTTTCACCGAATGCGCAAAAACGAATCCTATTCCCGGTCCCTTCTCAGGATTCCCGAAGGCGATGGGTTATTTGACTTAGATCAAAGACAGCCCCCCCCTACGGTCCCGAAAATAATCCCTCAATGGGTGTATAAACCCGGCGTTTTGAAGGTCGGCAGTCATGATGAGTCATCCCCGTCGCGAATGGGGTATCAAAAATACAGGCCATATAGGCGAGTTAGGCGTGGGACCGGGCGACTCCGGCAAGGGCATGAAACAACGGGGTTGTGGGGCTATGGTTAAGCTCAAGTGTTTAGCCGGGGTGTTCTTGATCCCGACGTTAGTCTGGGCAGACCCCGATCCCGATCGGCAGGCCGAACTCGCTTATCTACTTTACCAGGATTGCGGGTCCTGTCATGGCATGACCTTGAAAGGGGGACTCGGACCCCCATTACTGCCGGAAACCCTGCGTAACAGATCCGATGAGGCCTTGGTCGCTGCGATAATGGATGGCCGCCCAGGCACCCCGATGCCACCCTGGCGCACCCTGCTTTCCAAACAGGAGGCGCGTTGGTTAATCTCTGTACTTCGCTCGGGAGACCGGCCATGAGGCCTCTCTATATTGTTTGGGCTTGGCTGCTGCTGTGTATTCCCTCCTCGGTTTTTTCCCAATGCATGGTGCGCGGTACCGCCGATCTGGGCCTGATCGTGGAACGCGCCACGGGCAGTGTAAAGATCGTGGACACGACCAACTACAAGCCACTGTACCGGGTGCAAGGTCTGGGGGATCTTTCGCATGCCTCAGCGGTGTTTTCACGCGATGCTCGATATGCCTACGTATTTGGCCGGGATGGAGGATTGAGCAAGGTCGATCTGCTCTGTGGAGGTATCGTCAAGCGGGTGGTTCAGGCCGGCAATAGTATCGGCGGTGCCATTTCCCAGGATGGTAAGTTGGTTGCGGTGTCTAACTACACTCCCGGCGGGGTGAAAATCTTCGAGGCCGAATCACTGCAACTGGTGGCTGATCTTCCGGCAAGGAGCGCCGACGGTCATAGCTCGAAGGTGGTCGGTCTAGTGGACGCCCCCGGGCAGCGTTTTGTCTACAGCCTCTACGAGGCCGGTGAGATTCGCATCGCGGATATGCGCGATCCGCAGCGACCCCAAATAAAGCAATTCTCCGATATCGGTAACCAGCCCTATGATGGGCTTATCACCCCCGACGGCAGGCATTATATCAGCGGCCTATTCGGGGAAGACGGTCTGGTATTGATCGATCTCTGGTATCCGGATCGGGGCCCCCAGCGCATCCTGGACCACTATGGCAAGGGCAAGAAGGCATTACCGGTTTACAAAATGCCTCATCTGGAAGGTTGGGCGATGGCGGGCGACTCGCTATTTCTGCCTGCTGTGGGCCATCACGCCATCCTGGTGGTGGATAGAAGGACTTGGAAACAAGTCGCCCAGATCTCCGTGCACGGGCAGCCGGTGTTCGCTGTAGCCCGACCGGATGGCCGCCAAGTATGGGTAAATTTTGCCCTGCCTAATAATGATACCGTGCAGGTTATCGATGTCCAGACCTTGCAGGTAGCGCATACCCTCAGGCCCGGTAAGGGCGTGTTACACATGGAATTCGCACCACGTGGCGAGGCACTGTGGCTTTCCGTGCGCGACGTCGATCAGGTCCAGATCTATGATACGCATACCATGAAGCAGATCGGCAGCATCGAGGCCGTCAAACCCAGTGGTATTTTTTTTACTGCCAGGGCGCACAAGATTGGTTTGTGAGCTTCTGCGCTTGGGAAGGACACTGAAAATGAATGAGCCGGCCCCAAAACTGAACGAATTAGAAAGGCGTCTGTTGAATGACTACCAGCGGGGTTTTCCGCTGTCATCGGAGCCTTATGCACAGATCGCCCGCGAGCTGGGGGTGAGTGAGCACGAGGTGTTGGACAGCTTGGCATCCCTTCAAGACCGCGGCATGATTAGCCGCGTGGGGCCGGTATTGCGTCCGAACCGAGTCGGATCCAGCACCCTGGCCGCGATCTCCGTACCCGAAAATCGACTGGAGCAAGTGGCCCGATACGTCAGTGGTTATACTGAGGTGAACC
>JAAEPA010000308.1 GCA_024222475.1 Gammaproteobacteria bacterium
TACCTTCATTAGGGATCATCTTGGATACAAACCAGCCTATTGTGTTAACCAGACGAGGTATATCTGATGAAATAATTGAAGCCATAAAGCGTCGTCGGGGGAGAGAAATTGATAGCGAATGGCTGACGGAGTATGCCAACAAATTACGCACGCAATTTCCGGAAATGTCTGAAGGTATCCTTACTCAAGTATTGGCCTCCATCGAAGGCGTAGATACCGGAAAAATCCAAAGACTACACGTGGAAGGAGAGGCAGGCGCCGGAACCGAAGTTGAATTCGATATGGCCGAAAGTGGCTCCGAACCCCACCTTGTTACCAAAACAAACCCGAAAAGACCTCAAACAGCACCGCCAAGAACCGGCCCGGCCCCTCCCCAAGGCCCACCACGCCTCACCAAAAGCGATCTTGCTGTCTTAAAATCTGTACCTCGGTAGCGGGTTAAGATCAGCATTTGAAAGCTTAAGGATTGCTCTTGAACACCAAAAAGAATACCCCTCACTGCCTCCTCTAATTCCTCTATCCAATACCGTCAGACCAAATCTAACTGATTGAATAACAAAGCCAGGCCCAAAAATGCATCCGAAAGCAATAAGTGAACGCTTTGTTCGCTACTATCAAAGCTTCAAGCAATTACCGGCAAACATACCCAATCTGCGCCATTGGTAGGAAGTTAGTGGAAAATGAATGACTCTATTCTCGGACCAGAAAAAAAACAGGCTGAGCTACTTGATCAGGTCCTGGCAATCGGACAAGCCATTCAACAAGAGATTGTCAAGAATCCACGGGGAGTATATCAGTTGATAGTTAAGGTCGCTTGCCAGATGACAGGGGCCGACTGCGCTATCATCTACCCATATCATCCTTCTTATGGAGAGTTCTACGATATTGATAACATCGCCACCTACGGTCTGCGTCATAAATTGCAACTAGAAGAAAGATCTACCGAGAAAAAGGGGCTAACGGCAGGCGTTCATCAGAAAGGTGAGATTCTGCACGAAGACATCGAACAACAAACCCCTCAACTACTTGAAGAGAGCCCCTTTATGACCAGAGAAGGGATCAGGTCCTTTATGGGATTATCTCTGAAGGTAAGCAACAATATTGTCGGTGTTCTTTACGTTGACTACAGAAAACCCCATCGTTTCTCCGAAGAAGAAAAGAAAATCATCCATCTAGTTGGCCAACAAGCTGCCGTGGCTATTTCGAACTCGTGGACATTTCGATTGGCAAATATACATGCAGAGGCCATAACAAGGTTAAAAATAGTCGGGCAAACGCTGGTTGCTATTGAGGACCTTCCCAAAACATTGGACCAAATCGTGCGTAGTGCGCAAGAGATTTTGAATGCTGATATAGTAGATCTATATCAATATACCCAGGCTCGCGATGAGTTCGACTTGCCACCTATTCTTGTAGGCAAGAGGAAATATCCTGATCTAGTACCTACCAAGATTTACGAGGACGACGTGCTGGTGAGAGCGGTGAAGCTGGGAGAGCCACAGTACTCCCGTGATGCACAGGGTGTGGCTTTGTTGGCAGAAGCATTTGAGGTTCCGCGTGCTGATCTCACATCTCAACGATTTGTGGTCCGCGAAGAAGTTGTGTCTTCTGCCACCATTCCCCTGCTGGCAGCCGGTGGAACTGTAGGTGTTATGTTTGTGAATTATCGCACCCCGCAGCTATTTGGCCTCGAACAGAGAGATATCATCGAGTCTTTTGCCGCCCAGGCAGCCCTTGCTATCCATAATGCCAGGCTATTCCAGTCGGAACGAAAACAGCGCCAGCAGTCCGACAAGCTCCGAGAAACTGCGCATGTCGTAAGTTCTACCCTGGAGCTCGAGGAGGTCATCGGTTCAGTCCTGGATCAGCTTGGCGAAGTCATAGAATATGACAGCGCTTCGGTCCAACTTATCGAGGGAGACCGTCGCAGGCTGGTTGGTGGTAGAGGATTCTTAGTGGGGGACTCCCCTCGCGAACTTCTGCGGAATGTGTCTCAAGATGCTCTGATCAACAAGATTGTTAAGGAGAAACGTCCCCTGGTACTCAGTGACATCAAAGATGATCCACTGTGGGACCACATACCCCAAACGGATAGGGTGAACTCCTGGATAGGTGTGCCCCTGGTTGTTCAAGACCAGGTCATCGGCTTATTGACGATGGATCATGAAAAAGCAGGGTACTATACTCAGGAGTCCGGCGATATTGCCGCTGCTTTTGCCAACCATGCCGCTTTGGCCATTCGGAATGCTGAAATATTTTCACTTGAACTTGATTTCCAAATACTGCATGAGGTAGCCAATAATCTGGCTAAGCAACCTGCGCTAGAACAAATATACCAAACAGCCATTCAATCTGCCTTGCAGACTCTTCACTGCGCCCATAGCACTATTTTTATGTTTAATAAGGCTGGCCACCTGGTAGCTATGGACAGGGTTGGCACGCCTCAACCTGCGTCCGAAGTCAGGCCTTTCAAGCCGGGCGAAGGCTTGGCCGGTATCGTTGCTGAAACGGGCAAATCGATGCGGGTGGATGATGCTGCCAAAGACGAACACTTTATAGAAGGTAAAGTTAAGCCCCGCTCCACCCCTCGATCTCTTATTTTAGGCCCCATCAAGATCGAGGACGAGGTCATTGGCGTTATTTCGGCGGATAAAGATGAGATTGATGGTTTTACTGAGCACAACCTGCGCGTGCTAGAGATGCTTACGTTAGACATTGGGGCTGCAATCAACACGCACAGGCAACTGCAGCAAGTAAGCGATCAAGCTCAAGCCTTGACCGAACTAAATGAACTGACCCACCAGTTAATCTCCATTGAAGAATCGTCTCGAGATAGCAAAAATTTATTAGAGCAGGTCGCCACGAGCGCCCAAGAAGTTTTGCATGCCGACATCGTTGAACTCTATGAGTACCGACAAGCACAAGACGAATATCGGCTTCCACAAATCTCTGTAGGAGAAAGGCGAGGATCGCTAATTCCCAAGGATAAAATATACAAGGATGACGCTGTCTTTCGATTAATTCATCGAAAAGAGCCTCTGTACGCGGAGCGTGTACAAGTTGCCCCCACGCTTTCAGGCCCCTATACGGTTGAGCGCAAAGATCAACCTACAGAGCGATTCATCACGCGTGAGGAGATCCAATCCACCGCTGCTATTCCTCTAAGAACTGGCAATGAGATCGTGGGCTTGATGTTTGCTAACTATCGCACCCCTCAAACCTTTGCCCTAGAGCAAAGAAATCTCATCGAACTGTTCGCCAACCAGGCTGCCATCGCCATCCAAAACAGCCGACTCTTCAGCGAAAGTTTGCGCCAGAGAAATGAATTGCAAGTTGTAGATGAAGTTGGGAAACTCTTGATGTCGACTCTTGACTCCATGTCAATACCTCGCCTGCTCCTCCAGCGAGTAATTCGTTTGTTTGGGGTGGAGGGAGCTTCCTTGTGGCAGGTTGATCGTACTAGCGGTAAGATAAAGCTCCTGTTCTCACTCGACCGTATGGGCACGGAAGAACGTTTCACGGAAACAATCAGGGAGATAACCTTTCAATTCGGAAAGGGGATCGTAGGGACTGTCGCCAAATCTAGAGAGCCGATGATCATCAACCAAGTTGAGGCAGACCCCCGGTGGGACAAGCGAGTTGACGATATAACGGGTTTTAAAACAAAAGCTATCCTGGCTGTACCGCTTGTGCAAAAACAAGAAACCATCGGCGTCATCGAAATCATCAATCGGCTCGATGAAACACCCTTCACCACAGAAGATCAGGATTTTCTGGCTTCCATCGTCTCGTCGGCGGCTATTGCTCTTGAAAATGCTCGGCTCTTACAGACGCTCGAACGTCGGGTTGAAGACCTTGATGCCTTGAATGTAGTTGGACGGATGTTAACCGCCGACATTGGCCAGACAGAGGATGAGATTTTAGATCTGATTTATGATCAAACTCGTAAACTGATCAATGCGAAAAACATCTCCATCGCTATGTGTGACGAAAAGACAGACCTTATCAGCTTTGAGTTGGTTATGGAGAAGGGTAAACGCGTAGATATTGAGCAGAATAAAGATTTCGGGCCGCGCAAAATCAATAAAGCGGAAATAGGGAAAACGGAGAAGGTCATTTTAACTGGAAAACCTATCTTGCACAGGACTCGAGCCGAAGAAGCGGCATGGTACAAGGAACCGGGCCACCGCCGGTACATCGGCCAAGTTTCGACTTCTCACCTGGCGGTTCCGATGGCAATTGGCAACAGGGTGATAGGGGTCATTACCGTCTACGACTGGGAGCAAGAATATGCTTACGATGAGTCGGACTTGCAAGTTCTCACGGCAATGGCCAGCCAGGCGGCCATTGCCCTTGAAAACGCTCGACTCTTCGACGAAACCCAGAAACAGGTTGAACGCTTATCCACCTTATATGAAATTGGGAGGAGGATCACCTCTACCCTGGAACCGGACCAAATATTGGGGTCTATCGCCGAAGATGTGGTGGACCTGGTGGGGGCCGAAAGGAGTCTCTTCATTCTGGCAGACATAAAAGAGCGGCAGGTTAGCAAAGTTAGCGGCCATAATTATCCTCCCAAACACTTACAGCGCTTTACTTTTGAAAGAGTAGAAGCAGGCGTGAGCGGTTGGGTGCTTAAAAACAGGAAGCCGGCCTTGGTTGCCGACGCCCGCACTGATCCCAGGAATACCGGCATCGCCCTGGAGAAAGCCAGGAAATATGGCACAGGGCCTTTGATAGTAACCCCCCTCTTGGTTAGAGGGGAAATAAGAGGCACACTCACTGCCGCCAAGGTGGCAGGCGATCCCCCTTTTACTGAGGATGATTTGAAGCTGGTGGTTATGTTGGCCGATCAGGCCGCTGTTGCGCTCGATAATGCCGAGCAGTATGATCTTATCAATAACCAATTGAAACGACGAATTGAAGAACTCAAGGCAGTGAGCAAGTTCCAACAGCAGATCAGCAATATTGACACATTTGAGCAGGAATTGCAAAATATTTACAATAAAGCTGCCGAGGCGATGTCAGGCCTTATGGATACCCATAATATGTATATTGCCTTCTACAACGAAAATACGAAGACCATTGAATTCCCCTTGGCCTATCAGGACGGTCAGCGCGTGCCGGACAATGAGCAAGTTAAAGGGCAACCTTGGGGGCCACGCCCCTTTGGTGCACGCAAAGGTCTGACCGAGTGGGTGATCCGTCATAAGATGCCTTTGCTAGTCGAGAGAGATTTTGATGCCTGGATCGATGCTCAAAAGGACGTCGAGGCTTTCCCTATGGGCACCCAGTGCTGGCTGGGCGCGCCGATGTTGTTGCGAGATAAAGTCATCGGCGTTATCGGCCTGCAAAACTTCGAGCGGGAAGGGGTGTTCGATCAGAATCATAGGGACCTGCTGGTGATGATTGCCAGTCAGGCCGCCATTGCTATTGATAACGCTAATATCCTGGATCGAAGAATCGCCGAACTCAAAGCGATTAGCAGCTTTCAGCAGAAAATAATCAGCATTGGAACAGGGCAAGCAACGCTTTAAAACTGATTTTTAATTAGACATTATACCGATTAGACTTATGTCAATCTCATAAGAGCAGAATTGTCTGAATGATAGAATCAAAATTCTTTAATTCTGGAAATTCTGCTCTTAATACCGGACAAAAAATGCACTA
>JAAEPA010000309.1 GCA_024222475.1 Gammaproteobacteria bacterium
CGCCGAGTTTATGCAGCGCGCCAGCGGTTTATTCAATCAGATTCAGGTGATCAGCCAGTTACGCTGCAATCAAAAGGTAAGTTTTCGAGGCCGTCAATGGCGGGTGGATGAGTATTTCCGGGCCTATCCGGGGGTTTCTCAAACGATCCGGGTGCGCGGCGGGGAACCCACCGAAGTGCTGATCAGCAGTGCACGTCTGTATGTCCAGGCCCAGCAGCGTAAATGCTTTGTCATTGCGCTGCGCTATGCCGGTGAAACCGAATATCGCTATCTCGTGGCGTGCGATTTGAGTTGGCGCACGCTCGATATCGTCCAGGCCTATACGTTGAGGTGGTTAGTCGAAGTGGCCATTGAGGACTTGAAAGTTCATGAAGGATGGGGGCAGTCGACCAAACAGCCCGGTGTTGAAGGCTCTCGCAGAAGCTTGATCCTGAGCCTGCTGTGCGATCACTGTCTCCTCCTTCACCCCGAACAACGAGCCCGCGTGGAACACCAGGAACCTTTGTATACCATCGGTAGCCTACAACGCCACCTACAAATGCAAGCCCTTGTCGTCTGGCTCAAGGAGTGGCTCGACGGAGACGAGTTCGCCGACAAAATCAATCAACTCACCCAAGCAATCCAGCCCCTATTTGCTTTGCAACCCTCCGAAAAACATATGCACACCCGGGACTTGGGCCGACTTGAGCCTACCCCGGGATTAAAGTACCGCGCTCAACAAGCGCAGGCAATGGCATAGGGATCAGATAGAAGCTGGTAAATAGGATAAATGGTATATTTGTATATCATAAACTACTAACTTGAACATCGAGTATAACGTACGCGGTGCACTAGCAGCGTATAGTTAACCGGCTTGGGTATGAAATCGGTTGCGCCCGCAGCATAGGCGTGATTCACCGAGTCGACATCATCCAGCCCGGTCATCATTAGTACCGGGACGTGTTTTCCGTCGGCCAGCTTGCGCAATTCGGCACACATCGTAAAGCCATCCATCTCAGGCATCATGACGTCCAACAGGATC
>JAAEPA010000310.1 GCA_024222475.1 Gammaproteobacteria bacterium
ACCAATAAAGGTTGGGTATTGGGAAATGATCGTTTTCGTGAGAAGATTGAACAATTGTCAGAACGGCGTACAACACCAAAACCTAGAGGGCGATCGAAGAAGACGAGGGAAGATAAGTGATTAATTCGAGTCTGACCCCAATAGCGTAGCGCAATAGCGTAGCGTGACCCCAATAGCGTGACCAATAGCGACCGGGAATATGGGAATGCGCCCGATCCCGCATTAAGGTTTAGATCGATCAGCATTCAATCCAGAATCCCTAGATTTGTTCTCTACGTCCCCCTGGGGGACCTGCTCATCATCCATCAGAATACGATGGGCCGGGCCTTCCATATCATCGAATTGGCCGGAACGAATGGCCCACCAGAAGGCCCAGACGACGAAGGCCACCAGGAGCAGGACGAGGGGAATAAGGAGGAATATGACTTCCAATTTCAATTCTCCGGAAATTTGGCACGGCTTAGGCGCAAGGCGTTGGCCACTACCAACAGCGAGCTGGCGGACATGCCGATGGCGGCCAACCAGGGGGCTACCAGCCCTATGGCGGCGGCCGGCAGGGCCAACAGATTATAGCCGACAGCCCAGCTGATGTTTTGGCGAATAATACGCTGCGTCTTACGGCCAAGTGTAAATGCTGCGGTGAGCGTGGAAAATCGCTTGGACAACATGATCATATCGGCACTGACCAGAGCCACCTGGGCACCGCTACCCATGGCGATGGAGACTTGGGCACCGGCCAGCACGGGGGCATCATTCACCCCATCGCCGACCATAGCGACCACCGCACCTTGGCTCTGCAGGGCTTGGACATGCTTGAGCTTCTGATCGGGACTCAGCCCCCCGATGGCTTGTTTTTGATCGATACCCACGGAGCGCGCGATCCTATGGGTCACTGGCGATTGATCCCCGCTGAGCAGCCACAGCTTCAGACCATCGGCGCGCAACCCTTGGACCAAGGTGCGAGCATCACCGCGGATCTTATCGCCAAGCTCGAAGGCGGCATGCAGACCCTCATGCCCGGCTAGAAACACTACCGTATTGCCCGATAAGTGCAGTTCCGCCAACCGATCCTTATCGATGGCCAAGTCATATTGCGCACTCACAAACGGAGCATTGCCCAATGCATACTCCAGACCTTTGACCCTACCCTTGATACCTCCCCCCGGCGTGTTTTCCACCGCGTCGGCCACCAGGGATGAATGTTTGCCGGCCTCGATTAGCGCCGTAGCGATGGGGTGCTCGGAATGACGCTCCAAGGCGGCGGTAATCTGTAAAGCTTGATCGCGCGTAAGCTCTGAGAATACATGCACATCGAGTAAGCGGATTTTTCCTTCAGTAAGCGTCCCGGTCTTGTCGAAGACCACATGCGTGGCGCGAGCCAGGGTTTCCAGGGTATGCCCATGAGTGGCCAGCAATCCGTTGCGGGTAAGCGCTCCGGTCCCGGCAGTGATGGCCGTGGGGGTAGCCAGTGACAATGCACAAGGGCAGGTAACGACCAGCACCGCAATGGTGATCTCCAGCCAGTGTTGCGGATCGGCATTCCACCAGTAGAGGGCCACCCCGGCGGCCAGCACCAGCACCACCAATACGAACCATGACGCCGCCCTATCCGCCAGCTGGGTGATGGCCGGTTTTTCTGTCTGGGCCCGGTCCAGTAAACGGTCGATATGGGACAACGCCGTGTCCCGCCCGACCTTTTCCACCCGCATCTCCAGAGGACTTTCCACATTGACGCTGCCGCCGACCAGGGCCTCTCCGGGCGCTCTTGGCACGGGCAGGCTCTCTCCAGTGAGTAATGACTCATCGATACTCGAACGCCCCCGCAAAATTACACCATCTGCCGGCACCACCTCACCCGCGCGAATACGCACCCGATCACCGGCTTGCAGCTCGGCCACCGCAACTGCCTCCTCCACCACCCCATCTGATTGCTTCACTAGACGGTTAGCTACTGTGGGTGTCATCCTCACCAGCCGCTCTGTGGCCTCGGAAGAGCGCCTGCGCCCCGCCAGCTCGAAGAACCTGGCAGTCAATAGAAAAAATACGAACATCACCACCGAGTCATAATACACATGCCCCTCACCCGAGAGGGTATTCCAGACACTGGCCCCAAAGGCCCCCAGGATGCCCAGTGAGACCGGCACATCCATACCGGCACGCCACTGACGCAGGTCCCGCCAAGCCGAGATGAAAAAGGGTTGCGCGGAATATAACACCACCGGAATGGTCAACAACAGGCTGACCCATTGGAGAAAACCATGAAATTTTGCCTCCATCCCCATCCAATCACCGAAATAAAGGGCCACGGCGATCATCATTACCTGCATACCCAGGGCCCCGGCCAGGCCCAGTCGCTTGAGCTGCAACTGGCGTTCGCGTTCGAGCAGTTTCTGTTGTTTGTCGGGGTCGTAGGGGTGGGCCTGATAACCAATCTGGGCAATAGCCGCTAAGATATCGCTGAGATGAATCTTACTGTCGTCCCAGCTGATCTGCGCCCGATGAGTAGCATAATTGATCTGTACCTTGGCAATACCCGGCAGCGTATTGAGGTGTTTCTCATTGAGCCAGACACAAGCCGCGCAGGTAATTCCTTCCAGAATGAGTGCAGCCTCACGCAGCTTTCCTTGCCCGTCACTGACAAAGCTCTTCTGGATTTGTGGATTGTCGTAGAGCTTCATCCGCCGAATAGAATCGGGCACCAGCTCCTCCCCCTGCGGAGGATTCTCCGTGCGGAATCGATAGAAATCCTCCAGCCCCCCCGCCACGATGGCGCAGGCCACTGCCTCGCAACCCTTACAGCACATGGGACGAGATTCGCCTAGGATCTCGACCTGATGATCGGTGCCTTCGGGCACGGGAAGGGCACAGTGATAGCAGTGGGTTACCTCTTTAATATTTTGAGGCATTCGTCTTTGATTCGATTGTTGTAGAAGGACTCGGAGACATGAGAAAACGGGGACCGATCATTGTGCTTTACACCTTAATACGTGGTCGAAAGGGCTTGACATGAAGGGGGGTTCGGAGTCTGGTTTTGCATAGG
>JAAEPA010000311.1 GCA_024222475.1 Gammaproteobacteria bacterium
AGATATCGAATTCGAGGATCCTCGTAGCTCTTGACTATCTCGGCCGTCGAATCCGTCGAGCGATTGTCCCAGAACACCAGCTCCAGATCGCCCATGGTCTGCTGTAGCGCAGTGTCGATTGTCTCGCGGACAAAGCGCTCCCCGTTGCGACAGTTCATCACAACGCTCACCAGAGGGGTTTTCGTGTCGTCCATTCTATGCACTGATCGGCTCAGCTAAAGAATCCGGTTGCCTGTTCGATCACCCGTCGGAACCCGGGCGCGCTCATGAAGGCATAACACGGCAGGGGCAGTAGCCCTCCCGCAGCGGAGATCGGCGTTCGGACAGTCGGATAAGGCATTTCGCGGCGGAAGATGGTTCGGATTGTTGTGGATGCCGTAACCGACGTCCACCATCGGATTTCTCATGCTAATTACGTTTTCCCTATCGTTTAGTACCTGTCTCGGCAGTGTCACAATAGCGCTCTCGACCATACCTACAAATCCCTGCGTTAGCAGACACCAAGTTAGCCTCTATCCGGAAGGCCTGGCGCCCTCCAGTAAAGCTCTTCGTCTCGAGGCTTGAAAGTTCAGAAAATACTGTTTATTGGTTCAACCCTGCACCCTGGAACAATCAATAAGTCCTCACAGCCATGGGCCGAACAGGCGCTAATGATAAGGTATAAGAAGTATAAATGCTAACAACTCGGAAACCAGAGTCGCTCCCTTGTTCAGCGGCGAGATCATGGTGAACAGTCAATGGGATGGTTACTCGATGAAGACCCGTACCAAAAATAACGCGCCCCGGCTCAAGTTCGTTCATGCATGCTAAGAAAGGCATTTTCGGCTGATTTAGCCTGGTCGTGCCGAAGGGTGCCCCAACAAGATGATTGTGAACCGGTAGAAACTGGATTTTGGCGTTTACTATATGACCCTCATTTTTCCTATAAAACTACTGCAATATGACTGCATACACATATGCAATCGCTTCATTTAGCGTAGAACGAACACCTTCGCTCGAGGCATACCATTTATCAGAATCATAGG
>JAAEPA010000312.1 GCA_024222475.1 Gammaproteobacteria bacterium
ATCCCTTATGTCGCACTTGTATAGATGGATGAGTACGGTAGTGTTAATAGTGCTCTCAGGCGTTCTGGTCCTGATGCCGGTTTCTGTCTTTGCTGTTGAGGTCAAGGGTCTGCATGATATTAAGGTTCCTGTGCAGAACCGTAAAAATGACCAGCTGATACTGGCCTTTAAAGAAGCGCTTAGTGTCATACTGGTGCGGATTACCGGCAAGAGCAGGGTCACCGAGCAGCGTGAGGTCAGGGACATACTTACAAAATCCAGTCGTTATGTTCAACAATATCAGTATTTGGAAACCGACGATGAGCCCGCGCAATTAAACTTGTGGGTTCGTTTTGACGGCAAGGCCTTGGAACGAGATCTTGTTAAGGCCGCATTGCCTATATGGGGAAAGGAACGTCCTGCCGTATTGATGTGGTTGGCTGTAGAGGCTGAGGGTGGGCGGTATTTGGTGGGTGAAGGCGGCGATTTCGAGATCTATGAGCAAATAAATACGGTAGCGGAAAAACTTGCGATACCGGTGATATTTCCACTGCTGGACCTAGAAGACAGGAATCTTGTGAGTGCCGCCGATGTGATTGGGGGATTTGATCAACGGCTGCGCCAGGCCTCGGATCGTTATCGACCGGATGTCGTGCTCATGGCTCGGGCCAGGGGTATGCCCAATGATTTTTGGAATATAAATTGGCGGTTTTATGCCGAGGATGAAACGACGGATTGGTCGTCGAAAGGCAAAGATATCAATGCCGTAGTGACAGAGGGCATCAAGCAGTTGGCTGAGGTGCTTTCCAGCCGTCTGGCTGTCAACTATCAGGCCCAGCAAGGACTCACTGCGGTTCTGCTGGTGGATGGTGTTGAGGATCTGGAGGACTATGCGCGTCTGTTGGGCTATATTAACGGCTTGGCTCATGTGAGTCGTTATCGCCTGTTTCGTGTTGAGCCGGGGCGGGTCGGGTATTGGTTGTACTTGCGAGGAGCGTCTCAGGATCTGGAGCGACTGATTGATCTGGGTGGTGTGCTCGACAAGGTGGCGATGCCGGCCTCAATTCCACCCCCATTGGCAACGGATGCATCGATTGAGAACCGTGCATCTTTATCGTTGCATTATCAATTAATACCGGGGGAGTAATGTGGGCTAGACAGATCCCTAACCTGATTACGGGAACACGTATTATGCTTGTTCCACTCATGGTTTGGCTATTACTCAAGGGGAAGTTTACTCCTGCGTTGGGGATTTTTACGCTCATGGGAGCCTCGGATGCTCTAGATGGTTATCTAGCCAAAAGGTATGGGTGGCAGACGAATCTTGGTAAGTTCATGGACCCTTTGGCGGACAAGACCATGCTCATCAGCGCTTATGTTGCCTTGGGGTGGTTGGGCTTGATACCCATTTGGTTGGTGATATTGGTGGTTCTTAGGGATATCGTCATCTTGGGTGGAGCAGCGGCATATCACGTATTGACCCGCCATTTGAGTATGGTGCCAAGCCTGCTCAGCAAATTGAATACACTCGCACAAATTGTTCTGGTTTTGGCTGTTATTTTCGATCAGCTAGTAGGTCTACCTTCACTGCTTATTCAATCCCTGGTCGGATTTGCCCTGATTACGACCGTTACCAGTGGTGTTGGATACGTCATTGACTGGTCCAGCCGGGCACGCAAAGCGCTGCAAAAGGATATGGAGTAAGGAATGGGTTTCGGTCTCGGTAGCCCAGGGAAAATACCCATAACGAATGAGTTTTCAGGGCCCATAGCACGCCGCCTTTGCCGCATAGCCGTGTTAGAACACGAAAATCATAGAAAAAACTATGCCTTACGTATTCTGCCTTGCTCTGCAACAAACTCGGCGTACGCTGCGCCCCCGAAACCCCATCCGTCATGGGTATAAGATCATCGAAGGTAGGAAGCAAGATTCGTCCCCATGTCATCCGGCAGGGATAGGACTAACCCGAATGGTCCCTCCATGATTACTGCCGGTTCTCAACTGGTGCTCAATGTACGGCTCAGTAGCGAGGCGACCTTTGGCGCTTACTATAGCGGTCCGAATGCCGAGGCAGTGAACAGTCTTGCTGCCATGGCAAACCGCAGTACTCAAGGGGCGGGGGAGAGCCAGTTATATCTTTGGGGGGCGCCTGCCACGGGTAAAACTCACCTACTCCAAGCCTTGTGTCAGGAATTCAGTCGTCGGGACATGAGCAGTGTCTATCTACCATTGCGGATGTTCGAATCAGGTGATACAGAGATCTTGAGTGATCTCGGGGGGTTGGCGCTGGTCTGTGTCGATGATCTGGATGTTATGATGAGCAAACCCGAATGGGAATTGGGCTTGTTCAATCTGATCAATGTCTCAAGACAGGCCGGACACAGTCTGGTACTGGCTTCTCAACAAAATCCGTCGCACCTCCGGACCGGGTTGGCAGATCTGGGATCGAGGCTGGTATGGGGCCCCGTGTTCAAACTTCAGTCTCTGGATGACAACGGCAAACTCAATGCCTTACGGGCCCATGCCAAGCAACGAGGAATAGTGTTCTCCGATGAGGTGGGACGCTACCTGTTGAATAATTTTCCTCGTGATCTCGTCTCCTTATTGCAGGTGTTGGACCGTTTGGATGAGAGATCCTTAGCGGCAAAACGTCGACTCACCGTGCCTTTTATCAAGTCGGTATTGTCCGGTTAGGAAGGATCACCGGCATGGCCTATGGTCTGCGCTCTTAACCATCTGGATTGATGCCGGGCAAAAAAGATACCTCCACTGAAAAACACCAGACTGCTGATGCTCATAAACAAGCCGTAGTTGCGTTCCGCTTCGATTACGATACTGCTTACGCCCAGCATGAAATAACCCAATGCGAGAAATCCGCTCCAGGCATGGGTGTAAGGCTTTCCAAGCAACAGTCCGTGCGCGGGAAACAATAATGGCGTTACTAAGATCAGTAACACGAGTAGCGTGGATAGTTGTACTGGTGGAGACACCAAGCCATTCCAGATGACTATCGTGCACAGTAGAGAGACATATCCCAGCAAGGTGCACCATCGGGCCAGTCTAATCATCTGTTTTATTCCCCTCCAAGGCCTGTGCAATCTTAGCGACACGTCGCCCCAAGGCCAAACACAGTTGTTTTTCCTCCATGCTCAACGGCGCCTTGTTATCGATGCCGGCAACATGACTGGGACCATAGGGCGTGCCGCCGGACTGGGTGGTAATGAGTGCGGGTTCTGAGTAGGGTAGTCCAACGATCAGCATCCCATGGTGCAGCAGCGGTAACATCATTGAAATCAACGTGGTTTCTTGTCCCCCGTGCATGCTGGCGGTGGAAGTGAACACGCCTGCCGGTTTGCCGGCGAGTGAGGCTGCCAGCCATAGATCACTGGTCTGGTCGAGGAAGTGCTTCATCGCCGCCGCCATATTGCCGAATCGTGTCGGGCTCCCGAGCAGCAGCCCCGAACAGGTGGCGAGGTCATCAAGGGTGACATAAGGGGGACCAGCATCCGGAATGCTGTCTTCGGTCGCTTCACATACCGACGATACGGTGGGCACGGTTCGTAAGCGGGCCTCCATCCCGGATATTTCCTCAACGCCACGAGCCACCCGTCGTGCCATCTGTGCCGTGGCGCCATGTCGACTATAGTACAGGGTCAGAATGTGGGCCATCTCAAAGGATCTTCAAGGCGTTTTCGGGCGGTCTTCCCAGAGCAGCCTTACCCTTGGCGAGCACGATCGGCCGTTCAATCAGGATTGGGTACTGGATCATGGCCTCCAGCAACTGGTCTCGGCTTAGTTCCAGGTTCGATAGACCTTGCTCCTGGTAGACCTTTTCCTTTTTGCGCATTAGGTCTCGTGGTTGTAGGTCGAGCAATTGCAAGATTTCATTCAGTCTCCCTTTGTCAAGAGGGGTTTTAAGGTATTCATATATTTCCGGTTCCGCACCCTGTTCCTGCAGTAAATTCAATGTTTGACGTGACTTCGAGCAACGAGGATTATGGAAGATGGTTATCTGAGGTTTTGTTTTGATCATCTCTAAGGTCCTCCTAGGAGACTATTCGAGAATGAGCCAAGCTACTGCGGACAAACTCGGCTCTGGCCGGATTTCCCGTTCATTTTCGTTAAATATGGCCAATATTCGCCTCAAATAAACGAAAAATCCAGCTCAGCCGGCCTTGCCCTCGCTACGGTTGCCATTCGTGGACAGCCTCATAAGTGTGTTTGAAAACTTGACGGTATAAATCGGCAGTGATAATTTCGGTCGATTGATCGAGTATTTTTATATTAAAATAAGGACATTTCCCAAATAGATGGATAATATACCTAAGGAATGGCTCAACAACAACTTGATCATTTGACGCTCAGATTTAGTTTGTATTTGGGCGATCTGATGGAGTAAAAGCGCAGGAATAGTGGTTCTATTTCGAGCTTTTACGATTGAAGATCGTTCAAAGACGGGCTGAAGATGAGATGTCAAAGGGCTGAGTTGTTGTTGAGCCATTTCTAAGCATTAATCCTGCACAGTATAAGCTAAAATTTTAACTTTCTGTAATTGTGTATGTCGGTGAATCACATCAAGAATTTGATCGTACTAGTATTGACCCTCGGCGTGTTGATCCTCTGCAGTTGCGCTACCGCCCCTCCCGTGCAGGAAATGAGCGATGCCCGCCAGGCTTTGCAAGCAGCTGAGGCTGCTGGGGCGCATAACAAGGCCCCCTTGCCGTACGGTAGAGCACAGACCTATATTGAACGTGCTGAATCGGCCTTGCAAATGGGGGACTTTTTTGAAGCTCGAGAACGAGCTCTGGAAGCTAAAACTCAAGCCCTGGAGGCACGGTCAAAAGCAATTGAGAAGGGTCCATGAGGGCCGTGCCTCGGTTTTCTCATCGTATCATTACCCTTTTTCTGCTGGCCGTGTTTTGCTTGGGTATTTCCCCCACGCAGGCCTGGGGCGTCCCGGAACTGCACCTACCCGATGTCAATGGACGTGTTCACCAGCTCTCAGACTATCGTGGTCAATGGGTGATACTGAATTTCTGGGCAACCTGGTGTCCTCCCTGTCTGGAGGAGATTCCCGATTTATTGCTTTTCAATGAGACTTTTAAGGATCAGGGCGCAGTTGTCATCGGCGTAAATTATGAAAAAGTGGGGAAATCGGAGTTGCTAAGATTTATCGAAGAACAGTTCATCGACTACCCAATATTACGTATGAAACCAACGCTCAAAACCCCATTGGGCAGGGTGTTAGGTTTGCCCACCACCTATATCATCAATCCTCAGGGGGAAGTCACAAAAATCCACATAGGGGCGGTGACACTCGCCGAACTGGAGGGGTACGTTCAGCTTCCTATGCATTTAAAATGATGAGCAGCAACCAAAACGGCGCCTGCCTACATTGTTACGTCAGTGGCCGAGTTCAGGGGGTTTTCTTTAGGTCCAGCACCCGTGAACAGGCCAAACAATTGGGGTTAACCGGTTATGCTCGCAATCTTCCCGATGGGCGGGTGGAGGTGTACGCCTGCGGCCAGCTTGAGGCCTTGGAAGAGCTTAAGGTATGGCTGTCGAGAGGGCCTGCCCATGCCAAGGTTAGCGCGGTAGAGTGCGAGGCCCTTGCGTATGAATCGTTGCAGGGGTTTCGGGTTAGCTATTAAGGTTACTTCGGACCCCTTTGCTTTCCAATAAATTTGACCCACGCTGCGTACCCGAAAACCCATCCGTCATGGGCATAATTGTAAAGATAAAGCCTGCATTCTGATCGGTCCCGGTTTATTGACCATCTCTATCCCCAAATTAATGCTGACTAAATCGAGCGCATTTGATTAAGATCAAATATATCAACAAATACTTATGTTCTAATGAATCTGTACTTGTAAATCATATTCAACCTACATAGAGAGGGATCGTAATGAAACGTACAATCAAAGTATTAGTGGCTGCAGCGGTCTTGACTGCAAGTGTTGGCAGTGCACAGGCTTGGTGGGGTCCTGGTGGGGGTGGACCCGGTGGTTGGGGCAACAATGGCTGGGGTGATGGCTGGGGCGATGGTTGGGGTGACGGTTCCGGTTCATTCAGTTTCGGCATGAGCGGTGGGGGTCGTGGCAGCGGGTATGGAAGCGGCTATGGTCGTGGTCGTGGTTACGGCTATGGCTACGGTAATCCGTACTACGGCGGTTATGGCTACGGTAATCCGTACGGAGGTTATGGAGGTTATGGAGGTTATGGAGGTTATGGCCATCCTTACGGCGGCTACGGCTATCCTTATGCCGCACCACCGGCAGCCCCTCAAGCACCTGCTGCATCAACAACTGCTAAGTAAACCCGGTTGGTTCAACGGATAATCCCTTCGTGTCCTTACGGAACGGAGGGATTTTTTGTTTCCAGAAGGAAAGTTGTCGCATTCATTTTGTACCTAGTTGTTATTAATCGATTACACTTCTGTAAACAATCGAATCTGGAAAAGAGTCCATTCGGGGTTTGGTTTTGGGGTGGTGTGCTTGAAAACTAGACAAGTAACTCATTACCGATATGGGTACAGTAACCATTGTTACCCGCATGCCGGGTGACTGACTGACGCCGTTCCGGCCAGCCAGATTTGTCCGCAGTAGATTGGCTCATTCTCGGACAGCCTCCTAGGAGTAATTTCATCAGTGGGCTTACGGTCTCAGGGTAGCAAGGTAGGCCGCAATCTGAGATCGACAAGCCGACCATTGTTCCG